>NZ_LEKG01000115.1:0-23723 GCF_001029515.1 Micromonospora sp. RV43
CTGTCACGTCGGTCATCGGGTCGCCCGCGTCGACGACGGGGCCGGGGCGTTATACCTGGTGAACGACGACCGCAGCAGCACCCCCGCAGCACGCGAACGCGGGTGCAGGCCCCCGGAATGATCCCGGGCAGGCGGTCGTTGCACATGCCTCCGGCGCCACCCAGCCGACCCCGCACGCCACCCCCGGGCGTGCTGCGGGCCGCGTGTGAGCCGGATCCCCCAAGAACCTTTCTTGAGCGCCTGACGGTGCTCGCACCCGCACCGAACCCCCTTTCGGCGCGGGCGTCGACCCCCGAATGGAGCCCCCTCATGAACACGATCCTGCGTAAGAGCATCCTCGGTATCGCCGGTCTGACCGTCGCCGGTGGCCTCGCCGCCGGCCCCCTCAACCACGACACCACCACCCCCACCGCCCGGGACGCCGCGGTCACCACCACTCAGGCCGCCGCGAAGCTCGACACCGCCACACTCATCCCGCACGGCGTGCAGGGCAACCAGTCCCACATCGACCTCAACGACGAGCAGACCGCCAACGTCAAGGCCATCATCGCCGCCACCAAGAAGGCCGGCATGGACGAGCGCGCTGCCGTCGTCTCCATCGCCACGGCGCTGCAGGAGTCGAAGCTGGAGAACCTCGGCCACCTCGGTGACCGTAACGACCACGACTCGCAGGGCCTGTTCCAGCAGCGCCCCTCCTCCGGTTGGGGCACCGTGAAGCAGATCACCGACCCCGAGTACTCCACGACGGCGTTCCTGAAGGGTCTGAAGCAGGTCGACGGCTGGCAGGACATGCCCCTGACCAAGGCCGCCCAGACCGTCCAGGTGTCGGCCTACCCCGACCACTACGCCCAGTGGGAGCAGCAGGCCGCCGACCTCGTCGCCCAGCACTGGAACAGCTGAGTAAGAACAGCGAAAAGGCCGGCACCCCGAACCAACGGGGTGCCGGCCTTTCCGCGTGCCAGGAGACAGCGTCAGGTCGCGCTGATCGTGCCGGTCGCCAGGAGGCAGATCACCAGGCTGCCCAGCGCCACCCGGTACAGCACGAAGACGTACAGCGTGTGGTGGGCGACGTAGCGCAGCAGCCAGGCGATGGCCGCGTATCCGACGGCGAACGCGATGAGCGTCGCGACCACCATCTGCGCCACGCTCGGCGCGGCGGTGCCCGGCGCCGACGGCTCGAACACGTCCGGCAGGCTGAACACGCCGGAGATCACCACGGCCGGGATGGCCAGCAGGAACGAGTAGCGGGCCGCGGTCTCCCGGGTGAGGTTGAGCAGCAGGCCCGCGGTCAGGGTGCCGCCCGAGCGGGAGACGCCGGGGACCAGCGCCGCGGCCTGGGCGAAGCCCATGATGACGCCGTCGCGCATCCGGAAGTTCTCCAGCGTACGGGTCTGCCGGCCCCAGTACTCGGCGAAGGCCAACAGCATCGCGCCGATGATCAGCGTGCAGGAGATCAGCCAGAGGTTCCGGCCGGCGGTGCGGATCTGGTCCTTGAAGATCAGCCCGAAGATGCCGATCGGGATGGTGCCGACGATGACGTACCAGCCCATCCGGTAGTCGAGGCTCGACCGCACCGAACGGTCGACCAGGCCGACGAACCAGGTCCGGACGATCCGCCAGATGTCCTTGGCGAAGTAGATCAGGACGGCGGCCTCGGTGCCGAGCTGGGTCACCGCGGTGAACGACGCGCCCGCGTCCCGGCCGAAGAACAGGGCCGAGGTGATCCGCAGGTGCCCCGACGAGGACACCGGAAGGAACTCGGTCAGTCCCTGGACCAGGCCCAGGACGACGGCCTCGATCCAGGTCACTCGCCGACTCCGGACAGCTCCAGCGCCTCGGCGACGGTACGCAGGGTCTGCACCCCGCTGTCCCGGTCGGCCACGAACAGCGACACCGACAGCGTGGTCACGCCCGCGGCGGCGTACTCCCGCATCCGCTCGGCGATGCGCTCCTTGGGGCCGAGCAGCGAGGTGCGGTCGATGAACTCCATCGGTACGGCGGCGGCCGCGTCGCGCTGCCGCTTGGCCAGGTAGAGGTCCTGGACCTCGCGGGCGGCGTCGCCGTAGCCCATCCGGGTGGCGAGCTGGTTGTAGAAGTTCTGCTTGCGGCTGCCCATGCCGCCCACGTACAGCGCGGCGTACCAGCGCACCAGCTCGGCGCAGGTGGCGATGTCGTCGCCGACCACGACCGGCACGGACGGCACCACGTCGAAGCCGGCCAGTTCCTTGCCCGCCGCCGCGCGCCCGGCGCGCACCGAGGCGAGGTGCTCCTCGGCGAACTCCGGTGAGTAGAAGACGGCCAGCCAGCCGTCGGCGATCTCGCCGGCCAGTTCCAGGTTCTTCGGGCCGACTGCGGCCAGGTAGATCGGGATGTGGTCGCGCGGCGGGTGGAAGCCCAGCCGCAGCGCCTTGCCGGGGCCGTCGGGCAGCGGCAGCGTGTAGTGCTCGCCGTCGTACGCGACCTCCTTGCGGGCCACCGCCAGCTTGACGATGTCGACGTACTCCCGGGTGCGGGCCAGCGGCTTGGCGAACCGCACGCCGTGCCAGCCCTCGGAGACCTGCGGGCCGGACACGCCCAGGCCGAGCCGGAACCGGCCGCCGGAGAGCGTGTCGATGGTCGCGGCGGTCATCGCGGTCATGGCGGGGGTACGGGCCGGGATCTGCATGACCGCGGAGCCCACGTCGATGCGCTCCGTCTGACCGGCGATCCAGGCCAGCATGCTCGGCGAGTCCGAGCCGTACGCCTCCGCGGCCCAGACCACCGAGTAGCCGAGCCGGTCCGCCTCCTGGGCCAGCGCCAGGTGGTCGAAGGGCGTGCTCCACGCCGTCTGGTATCCGAGGTTGAGCCCGAGTCGCACTGATCCTCCCACCGTCCGCACCACAGGTCGCATCAGGTTACGCAATGAGCGTGGCGCCCTCGACGTCCGGCTCGCCCCGAACATGTCACACCGGGTGGAGCTCGCGCGGGAAGTTGACTGCGGCGAGGATATCCGTGACGCCGGGTTCGAAATAAGGTTCACGCATGCAACAGCGACCGCTCGGCCGAAGCGGGCTGGCGGTATCGCGGCTCGCGCTCGGCACCATGACCTGGGGACGGGACACCGACGCCGACGACGCGGCCGCCCAGCTGAAGAGTTACCTCGACGCGGGCGGCAACCTCGTCGACACCGCCGACGTGTACGCCGACGGCGATGCCGAGTCGGTGATCGGCTCGCTGCTGGGCAGCCTGGTGGACCGCGACGAGCTGCTGATCGCCACCAAGGCGGGCCTGCGGCCGGGCAGCCGCCGCCGGGACGGATCGCGCGGTCACCTGCTGCGTACGCTGGACGCCTCGCTGCGCCGGCTGGGCACCGATCACGTCGACCTGTGGCAGGTGCACGGGTACGACCCGGACACCCCGCTGGAAGAGACGCTCTCGGCGCTGGACCACGCGGTGTCCAGCGGGAAGGCCCGCTACGTGGGTGTGTCGAACTTCTCCGGCTGGCAGACCGCCCGGGCCGCCGCCTGGCAGGCCGCCTGGCCGGGGCGCGCCCCGGTGGTCGCCGCGCAGGTGGAGTACTCGCTGCTGGAGCGCGGCGTGGAGCGGGAGGTGCTGCCCGCCTGCGCCGGGATGGGGCTGGGCGTGCTGCCCTGGTCGCCGCTGGGCCGGGGCGTGCTCACCGGCAAGTACCGCAACGGCCGCCCGGCCGACTCGCGGGCGGTGTCGCCGCACTTCGAGCGGTTCGTCGCGACGTACCTGGAGCCGCGCTGCTCCAGCATCGTGGAGGCGGTGGCGATCGCGGCCGGCGGGCTCGGCGTGTCGCCGCTGGAGGTGGCACTGGCCTGGGTGCGGGACCGGCCGGGCGTGACCGCGCCGATCCTCGGCGCCCGCACCGTCGGGCAGCTGCTCGGCGCGTTGCAGGTGGAGCGGATGACGCTGCCGGAGGAGATCGTCACGGCGCTGGACGACGTGTCGGCCGTGCCGGTGGGCTACCCGGAGCGCGACGGCTGAGCCGTACGAGGGCGATCCGGGTCACCCGCAGGGGGTGGCGGAGGGCCCGCGACCTGGGCAGCATAGGGGCATGGACTACGAATACGCGCCGCTGCGGTTGCCCTCGAACGTCGATCGGCTGACCGCCGCGGCGCAGCTGGCGATCCAGGCCGAGTTCTCCGGCTGGGAGCTGGCCCGGGTGCGGCTCTACCGGGACGGCACGCGGCAGGTGGTGCTGCGGCGCCGCCTGGTCAACCAGTCGCAGCCGGGCCTGTCGTACTGACGAGGGGCCCGTCCCCGGGGCCGCGCGACGCGGCGCCGCCCCGGGGACGCGCACGGCCTAGTGCGCGTGGTCGTGCTCCTCGTCGAGTTCCATGAACGGGTGCTCGTCGAGCCGGCCGACCAGCCGGTCGTCGGCGGCCGGCTGGAACGGGCCGACCGGGTCGTCGTCGTCGAACGACTCCAGGTCGACGGGGGTGCCGACCTCGCTGACCATCACCACACCGTCCAGCGGCTCCAGCTCCGGCACGTCGAGCGCGGACAGCGAACCGTCGCCGCTCTGCAGCAGCTCCAGCACCGCCTCGCCGACGCCCTCCACCGGCGCCGGCTCGTCCTCCTCCGGGGTGCCCTCCCGGCGGGCCGCCTCGGCCGCGCGCAGCAGCGCGGCGACGCTGGGCACCCGGTAGTCGCGCCGCTGCCGCACCGAGATGACCCGCGGGTGCGGGTCGGTGGGCTCGCCGCCCTCGACGGCGCCGAAGCGCTCGTCGGCCTCGTCCGGGTCGATCGACTCCACGTCCCAGGGCGTCACCTCGCCGAACGCGTCGAGCAGCTGCTCGTCGTAGGCGAACGAGGCGTTGTTCAACGCGACGTACGCCTGCCAGACGGCGTCGTCGTCGATCCGGCCCTGGGCGGCCCGGACGGCGGCCAGGTGGGCGCGGGCCGCGTCGATCACCCGCTCGAGGGCGGCGTCCAGCTCACCGTGCTGGTCGGTCATGTGTGGCAGTCCCTTCGCGATGGGGGGAGGTTCCGCGCCGGCGGCGCCGCGGCGGGCGCGGTCAGCAGGTACGGAGGAAGCGGTCCAGAACCCGCACGCCGAACTGTAGTCCGTCCAGCGGAACCCGCTCGTCGATGCCGTGGAACAGCCCGGAGAAATTGAGGTCGGCGGGCAGCCGCAGCGGCGCGAAACCGAAGCAGCGGATGCCGAGCTGGGAGAACGCCTTGGCGTCGGTGCCGCCGGAGAGCATGTACGGCACGGGGTGCGCGCCCGGGTCCTCGGCGCGCAGCGCCTCCGACATCCGCGCCACCAGGTCACCGTCGAACGTGGTCTCCAGGGCCGGCTGGCGCTGGACGTACTCGATGGCGATGTCCGGCCCGACCAGCTCGCGCAGCTGCCGCTCCAGTTCCTCGCTCTGGCCGGGCAGGCTGCGGCAGTCGATGGTGGCGGTGGCCCGGCCGGGGATGACGTTGTCCTTGTAGCCGGCGGCCAGGCGGGTCGGGTTGGCGGTGTTGCGGACGGTCGCGCCGATGATGTTGGCGATCGGGCCGAGCTTGGCGATCGCGGTCTCCGGGTCGTCCGGGTCGATCTCGATGCCGAGCACGTCGGAGACCTCGGCGAGGAACGCGCGTACGGTGTCGGTCATCACGACCGGGAAGCGGTGCCGGCCGATCCGGGCGACCGCCTCGGCGAGCGCGGTGACGGCGTTGTCGTCGTGCACCATCGAGCCGTGGCCGGGCCGGCCCTTGGCGTGCAGGCGCAGCCAGTCGATGCCCTTCTCGGCGGTCTCGATCAGGTAGAGGCGGCGCTGCTCGTCGACGGAGTAGGAGAAGCCGCCGACCTCGCCGATCGCCTCGGTGCAGCCGTCGAACAGGTCCCGGTGGCGCCGGGTGAGGAAGTGCGCGCCGTAGTCGCTGCCGGCTTCCTCGTCGGCGGTGAACGCGAGCACGACGTCGCGCCGGGGGCGGACGCCGGTGCGCTGCCAGTCGCGGACCACGGCGAGCACCATCGCGTCGAAGTCCTTCATGTCGATCGCGCCGCGGCCCCACAGGTAGCCGTCGCGGATCTCGCCGGAGAAGGGGTGCACCGACCACTCGTCCGGGTCGGCGGGCACCACGTCGAGGTGGCCGTGCACCAGCAGCGCGTCGCGGCCGGGCTCGGTGCCGGGGATCCGGGCGACCAGGTTGGCCCGGCCGGGCGCGGATTCGTGGATCTCGGCGTCGACGCCGACCTCGGCGAGCTTCTCCGCCACGTACTCGGCGGCGCGCCGCTCCCCCGCGCTGGTGTCGTTGTCGCCGGTGTTGGTGGTGTCGATGCGCAGCAGGTCGCGGCAGAGGTCCACGACCTCGTCGGTGGCGTCGGGTCGGGCGGGGGCGGCGTCGCTCGTCATCGCTTCCTTATACCAGCAGGTGAGGTGGTCGCGGGCCGCCGGTGTCGGGCGGCGGTTTCGCGGATCGTCCGGCCGGGTACCGCCGGACCGCCCGGACATCGACTCCGGCCGTCACGAGGAGGGCACCATGACCGTCCCCCTGCCGCCGCTGCCGCCCGCCGCCGACGACGCGTACCGGCCGGGTGGGCGCAGCGTCGCCGAACTCGTGGACACCGAGCACCGGGTGCTGCTGGGGCTGGCCGACCGGGTCACCGACCCGGCGCTGGACGCCGCCGGCCGGCGCGAGGTGCTCGACGTCCTGACCGCTGCGGTGTCCCGGCACCTGTCCGCCGAGGAGCAGTACCTGTTCCCGGCGGCCCGCGCCGCCGTGCCGGACGCCGCGGAGCTGGTCGAGCGGGAGATCGAGGCGGACGCCGGGCTGCTGACCGCGCTCAAGGAGCTGTCCGGCGCGGACGACCCGGCGGTCGCCGACGTGGCCGAGCGGGTACGCCGGCACGTCAGCCGCGTCGCGGCGCTGGTCACGCCGCTGCGGGAGGTGGCCAGCGACGCCGAGCTGATCCGGCTGGGCAACCGGTGGGAGATCGCGGAGGAGGCGGCGCCGACCCGTCCGCACCCCGGCACGCCCGCCACGCCGCCCTGGAACAAGATCGTCGAACCGGCGGTCGGGGTGCTGGACAAGGTGCGCGACGCGGTCACCGGACGGCGTACCCGGCTGAGCGACCTGGAACATCGCCGCGAGGGGTGAGCCGATCGCCCCTTCCGTGTATCGGTTCGTGGTCCTACCGTCACGGTATGGATCTGGAGCTGCGACACCTGCGTGTGGTCTGCGCGATCGCGGAGACGGGGAGCGTCACCAAGGCCGCTTCGGCGCTCGGCCTGGCCCAGCCGGCGCTGACCGCCCAGCTTCAGCGGATCGAACGGGCGCTGGGCGGGCCGTTGTTCGAACGGGACCGCCGCGGCGCCCGTCCCACCGCGCTGGGTGAGCTGGTGCTGGACCGGGCGCGGGTGCTGCTGCCGGCGATGAAGGGCCTGCGGGACGAGGCGGCCCGGATGGCCGGTGCGGGCGATCCGCTGCGCCGGTACCGCTTCGGCGGGGTGAACAGCCCGATCCTGGGTCGGCTGGTGCACCGGCTCGCCGCCGAGCGGCCGGACGCGCAGATCACCACGTACGGCTCCTGGTCGGTGGACGAGCTGGCGCAGATGGTGGCCGGTGGCCGGCTCGACTTCGCGCTGACCGGCGTGTGCGGCGACTCGACGCCGTCGGCGGGGTTCGGGCTGAGCTGGCGGGAGGTGGCGGTCGAGCCGATCTGCGTGCTGCTGCCGCAGACCCACCCGCTGGCCGGCCACGCCGAGGTCGACCTGGTCGACCTGCGGCGCGAGCGGTGGGTCGCCGCGCCCGGCGACGGCTGCTTCGGCGACTGCTTCGCCGCCGCCTGCGCCCGCGCCGGCTTCACCCCGAAGAAGGTGTACGAGGCGGACGTGCGGGCCGCGCTGGACCTGGTGGACGCGGGCGAGGCGGTGGCGTTGTGCCAGGCCACGTTCCGTCCGGTGGCCGGGCTGGTCACCCGCCGGCTGGCGGGCACGCCGCTGCGCTGGCGGCTGCTGCTGGGCTGGCATCCGGACGTGCCGGCCGCGGCGGTGGCCGAGCCGGTGCTGGCGGCGGCGGTCGCCGCGTACACGGACGCGCTGGCGAACCATCCGGAATACCTTGGCTGGCTGCTGGCGCACCCGGAGTTCGGCGTGCAGCCCAACGGCTCGGGCGGGGTGCGAATCGCCTGAACCCGGGTATCACCGGCGACATGACTGATCTGTATCCGGCTGCCGACCAGCGGGAGCTGCTGCGCCAGGCGGCCACCGCGCACACCACCGCCTCCGCCGAGGTGGAGGCGTTCCTGCGCCGGTTGCCGGAGGTGCCGGGGCCGGCCGACGTGACCGAGTACGCCAACCTGCTCAGCCGCGAGGAACGCGCCCGGGCCGACCGGCAGGCCGCGGCGGACGCGGCCGGGCTGCGGCTGCCCAGCCTGGAGTCGGAGTAGCCGGCGGCGCCCGGGCGGCAGTCCGCCCGGGCGCCGCCGTACCGGCTCAGCGTTCGACGAGTACGTCGTGACCGAGGTCGAGCAGGGCGTGCCGCCACTCGTCGTCGGCGTTGCCCCGGCGTGGCCGCTGCGCGGTCAGCTCCCGGATCCGGCTGATCGCCTCCCGCATCACCTCGATGTCCTCCGGCGTGAGGTCCACCTTGCGCTTGCGCAGCACGGCGAGGATCTGCCGGCCCGGCTCGGGCAGGTCCAGATCCGGGCCCGGACCGAACGCCTCCTCTCCCGAGCCGCGGGTCAGCAGCCACTGCCGCAGCGTCTCGGAAGGCACGTTCACCTCGGCGTGGAAGTCGTCCCAGATCACCTCGACCTCGGGGTCGAGTCGCGCCTCGCGTACCATCACGCCTCCTCTCCCGGCGGCGGCCCGGGTGCCGGCTCGCCCTCGTTCGGTGTGTGCTGCTTCAGACCCTCCGGCGGCACCCGGACCCGGGACGGGTTCGCGGTCGGGGCCGCCTCGATCGGTTCACCGGCCCCGGTGTCGTCGTCGGGGACTTCCTCGGGTTCGGTCATGTCCGCCCTCCGGTCCTTCGGTGACGGCCCGTCCCGGTCCGGCCGGGACGGGCCCCGGCCGGTCATCGGGGATGGGACGTGGTGGCCGGCGTGTAGCCCCGCTCACCGGCGGCGACGTCGAAGACGAGCTGGTCGTCACGGGTGTCGACGGTGACCTTCTGCCCCGGTGAGACCTCGTGCTCCAGCAGCATCCGGGACAGCCGGTTGTCGACCTCGCGCTGGATCACCCGGCGCAGCGGCCGGGCGCCGAACTCCGGCTGGTAGCCGTGCTCGGCGAGCCAGTCGACGCCAGCGGTGCTGAAGTCGACCTGGATGTCCTGGGCGTGCATGCGGCGGCGGGTCTCCTCCAGCAGCAGCCCGGTGATCTGGCGCAGCTGCTCGGCCTCCAGCCGCTGAAAGATGATCACCTCGTCGATGCGGTTGAGGAACTCCGGGCGGAAGTTCTCCTGGAGCCGGCGCATCAACCGCTCCCGCAGCTCGTCGCTCTCCTGCTCGCCGGGCCCGCCGGTGGCGAAGCCGACGGTGCGCTGGGTGCCGGTGATCAGCTCCGAGCCGAGGTTGCTGGTCATGATCAGGACGGTGTTCTTGAAGTTCACGGTGCGGCCCTGGCTGTCGGTGAGCCGGCCGTCGTCGAGCACCTGGAGCAGGATGTTGAACACGTCCGGGTGCGCCTTCTCGATCTCGTCGAGCAGCACCACCGCGTACGGGCGGCGGCGTACCGCCTCGGTGAGCTGGCCGGCCTCCTCGTAGCCGACGTACCCGGGCGGGGCGCCGACCAGCCGGCTGACCGTGTGCCGTTCCTGGAACTCGCTCATGTCCACCCGGACCATCCGGTCCGCCTCGCCGAACAGCGCCTCGGCGAGCGCGCGGGCCAGCTCGGTCTTGCCCACGCCGGTCGGGCCGAGGAACAGGAAACTGCCCATCGGCCGCTCCGGGTCGGCCAGGCCGGTACGGGACCGGCGTACCGCCTCGGCGACGGCGGTGACCGCGTCGTCCTGCCCGATGATCTTCTCGTGCAGGTGCCCCTCCAGGCGCAGCAGCCGGTCGCGTTCCTCCTCGGTGAGCTGGGTGACCGGGATGCCGGTGGCCCGGGAGACCACCTCGGCGATCTCCGTCGGCCCCACCTCGGGCACGTGGCTCGGCCCCTCGTCGCCACGGGCGCGGCGGACCTGGTCCTCCAGATCGGCGAGCCGGTCGCGCAGCGCGGAGGCCCGCTCGTACTGCTCGTCGGAGACCGCCTGCTCCTTGTCCCGGCGCGTCTCGTCGAGCTGCTGCTCCAGCTCGCGCACGTCCTCGGCGGGGGTACGGGTGCGCAGCCGCACCCGGGCGCCGGCCTGGTCGATCAGGTCGATCGCCTTGTCCGGCAGGAACCGGTCGGTGACGTACCGGTCGGACAGCTCCGCGGCGGCCACCAGCGCCTCGTCGGTGAACCGGACCTGGTGGTGCGCCTCGTACCGGTCGCGCAGGCCGCGCAGGATCGCGATGGTGTCGTCGACTGTCGGCTCGGGCACCAGCACCGGCTGGAACCGGCGGGCCAGCGCGGCGTCCTTCTCGATGCTGCGCCGGTACTCGTCGAGCGTGGTCGCGCCGATCACCCGCAGCTCGCCGCGCGCCAGGGCCGGCTTGAGCATGTTCGAGGCGTCCATCCCACCCTCGCTGCCGGCGCCGCCCGCGCCGACCAGCGTGTGGATCTCGTCCAGGAAGATGATCAGCTCCTCACGGTGGGCGCGGATCTCGTCGATCACCTTCTTCAGCCGCTCCTCGAAGTCGCCCCGGTAGCGGGTGCCGGCGACCAGGCCGGACAGGTCGAGCTGGATCACCCGCTTGCCGATCAACGTCTGCGGCACGTCGCCGTCGCAGATCCGTTCCGCGAGGCCCTCCACGATCGCGGTCTTGCCGACACCGGCCTCGCCGATCAGCACCGGGTTGTTCTTGGTGCGCCGGGACAGGATCTCCACCGCCTGCTCGATCTCGTCGGCCCGGCCGATGACCGGGTCGATCTGGTCCATCCGGGCCAGCTCGGTGAGGTCCTGGCCGTACTGGTCGAGGGTGGGGGTGCCCCGGTCCGGGCGCGGCGCGTTCGTCGCGCCGCGCTCGGCGCTGGCCGCCTGCAACGACTCGGGCTGGATCCGGCCGGCGGCGAGCATCCGGCCGGCCGGCGACTCGGGGTTCAGCGGCAACGCCATCAGGATGTGCTCGGGGCCGATGTAGTTGGCGCCCATCGCGCGGGACAGCTGGTGGGCGTCGAGCAGCGCCCGCTTCGCGGCCGGGGTCAGCGACAGGTTCGGCGGCACCTCGCCGCGCGGCGCGCCCTCACCGCGCCCGCCCAGCGCGCCCAGCAGCGCGTCCGGGTCGGCACCGGCCCGGCGGACCAGGTCGCGCAGCGGCTCGCGCTGCAACGCCGCCCAGAGCAGGTGGTCGGTGTCCAGGTCGTTGCTGTGCTTCTGCGCGGCGCGGCGGGCCGCGTCGGCGAGCATCTCCCGGGCGTCGGCGGTCATCAGGCGCGTGATGTCGACCCGGTGCGCCGGCCGGCGTCCCCCCTCGCCCCGGCCGAAGTATCGGGCCAGGAACTCGTCCCAGGGGTCGTTGCCGAAGTCACCCGGTCCCATCATCTCGTCCTCCGCAGTCAGTCGGCACGACCGGCACCCGGCACGCGCGGCACGGTCGGCGGTGGCTACCCGGCGGTCGGCGCGACAAACGCGACCGGATGGCAGGCTGGGGGGCATGGAGAGCAGACCGCTGCTGATCGTGGACGGCGCGAACGTGGTGGGCTCGCGCCCGGACGGCTGGTGGCGCGACCGGGCCGGCGCGGCGGTCCGGCTGCGCGACGCGCTGGCGCCCGTCGGCGAGGCGGGCGTGCCGCCGGAGCTGCCGCCACCGGTGCAGGTGGTGCTGGTGGTGGAGGGCGCGGCCCGGCACGTGGCACCCGCGCCCGGCGTGGAGGTGGTCTCCGCGCCCGGCTCCGGCGACGACACGATGGTCGAGCTGGTCGCCGCGGCACCGGATCGGCGGCGGGTGGTGGTCACCGCCGACCGGGAGCTGCGCGAGCGGGTGACCGCGCTGGGCGCGGAGGTACGCGGCCCGCGCTGGCTGCGCCCGTAGCCCGGCCGGTCCCGCGAGCGGGACCACGGCGTCCGCCGGCGGGACCGCCGGCCGGGGTCTTCGCGCACGTCAACGCGGGAACCGGACACGAGGGCCGCAACCACGCGAGGGTGGATGTTCGTCCACCCGTTCCGATGGGTTGTAATGGAGATCTCTTCCGCCCCCAGGAGGTCCCCGTGGCGAGCGTCGCCGAGCTGAAGGCCGCCATCGATGTCGCTCTCCAGCAGATCGGTGACGGCCAGACAGCGGTGCAGGCGGCCGGCGAGAAGCTGGCCGAGGCGCAGCAGACGCTGGCCGGCGCGCTGGAGGGCAGCGGCCACGAGACGGTCGAGGCGGCCCATGCCTCGTTGACACAGGCCGGCCAGGAGTTGGAGGAGTGTCTGGCCGCGACACTCGTCGCGGTGGAGCAGGCTCAGATCTACGTTGCGACGCTCTGAGGCCGGCCTGTGTCCATCGTCGAGGACATCGGCGCGCAGGTGCGCGCCGCCGCCGAGGAACTGCCGCTGGCGCAGCTCGCCGCCGCGCTGGAGAAGCTCGGCCAGGCGCAGGAGCGGCTGCGCTGGGTGCGCCAGGAGTCGTCCGACCCGATGGGGGTGCCGGAGCTGTCCTCGGCCACCGAGCACGCCGAGACCGCGGGCTACGCGCTGCGTGTGGCGCAGGAGCAGCTCACCGCGTACCTGGCCGCGATCGGGCTGGCGCCGGACGGGGCGCGGCCGGCGCCGCCGGGCGAGCGCCCGCCGAAGCACGACACGCCGCGCGGCGAGGAGCCGCCCGCAGCTGGCCCGGCCGCCGAGCCGGGTGAGCAGCCGGCGGTACGGCGCTGGTGGGCGGTGCGGGTGGCGGAGCTGACCGGCGGCCGGGAGGGCGCGCCGGACGAGCCGGACGAACGCGTCGAGGACTCCCACGAGCTGCTGCGCCGGGTGGTGGCCGGGATCCGCTCCGGTGACCGGGACCGGCTGCACCGCGAGTTGCGCCGGGCGCACGCCGACGTGGGGCTGGGGCTGGCCGCGATCACCCCGCCGCTGCTGCGCGAGCTGGCCGGTGAGCTGCTCGGCCATCCGCCCCGTGCGGACGACCTGCCCCGGCTGCGCGGGGCGCTGGACTCCCGGGTCCGCGACCTGCTGCCCGGGCTGCCGCGGCCGGTGCTGGACACGTTGCTGACCCGGGTGTGCCGGATGCCCCCGCCGCGCCGCGACGACGACGCGGAGCAGCCGCACGCGGCCGACCCGGCGGTCACCGCGGGTGTGCTCACCGGGGTGCTGCTCGACCGGCTCGGCCGGGACCTGCCCAAGGACACCGACGATCGGGAGCCGTCCCGTGGCTGACGTCCGCGCTCAACTGGTGACGCGGGTCCGGGGGATGCTCTCCGAGGCCCTGGGCGCCACCCGTACCCGGCTCACCGCCGCCGAGGCCGAGCTGACCGCGAGCCGGGAGCGGCTGGCGCGTACCCGCAAGGCCGCCGCCGCGGTGCCCGCCCGGGTGGGCGCCGCCCGCGACCGGCGCCTGGCCGAGATCGACGCCCGGCACACGGCCCGCCTCGCCGAGCTGGCCCGCCGGGCCGCGGCCGCGGCACAGCGGGAGGCGCCGGGCGCGGCGTCCGCGCCCTGGGACCGCTGGCAGGCCACGCCCGCCGGCCGGTCCGAGCCGCCCGGCGCGTTGCGCGTCGGCACGGTACGCCTCGACGGCGCCGAACCGGTGCCGGCGCTGGTCCCGCTCCTGGACGCCGGGCACGCGCACCTGGGCGGCGGCGACCGGGACGGGCTGGCCGCCGTGGTGCCCGCGCTGCTGCTGCGCTCGGTCGGGCGGGCCGACCCCGGCGCGGTACGGCTGTACGGGTACGACCCGGAGCACCTGGGCGGCGGCCTGGCCGGGTTCGCGCCGCTGGGCACGGCCGGGCTGCTCACGTTCGTCGGGCCGGGCGGGCTGGGCCGGCTGCTGGACGACCTGGTGGAGCAGATCCGCCGGATCAACGCCACGGTGCTCGCCGGTGAGTACGGCTCGCTGCGCGAGCTGGCCGCCGCGACCGGACGCCGCCCGGAGCCGTGGCGGGTGGCGGTGCTGCTCGGCGGCGACGAGCTGTCCCGGCACGAGCGCGGCCAGCTCGACCGGGTGGTGCGTACCGGTGCGGCCTGCGGCGTGCACCTGGTGGTCCGCGGCATCGAGCTGCCGGACGACCCGACTGTCACCCGGATCACCGTGGAGCCGGGCGACGCCCGGGTGGCCGGGCTGCCGGTGGTGCTCGACGCGCCGCCGCCGCCCGCCCTGGTCACCGAGACGTGCCGCACCGTCGCCTCCCGGGTGGCCGCCGGCCCGCCGCCGACGCCGTTCACCGACCTGCTCCCGCCGCCTGACGAGTACTGGCGGGAGGACTCGGCGCACGGGCTCAGCGCCCCGGTCGGCGAGGGCCCGCACGGGCGGCAGGTGCTGCTCACGCTCGGCGACTACCCGCCGCACGCGTTGATCGGCGGCCCGTCGGGCACCGGCAAGACGAACCTGATCTTCGCCTGGATCGGCGCGCTCGCCGCCCGCTACTCCCCCGCCGAGCTGGAGTTCTATCTGCTCGACTTCAAGGAGGGCGTGTCCTTCGCCCGGTTCGCGCAGGGCCGGCGCGACCCGAGCTGGCTGCCGCACATGCGGCTGGTCGGCATCAACGTCAACACCGACCGGGAGTTCGGCCTGGCGCTGCTGCGCTTCCTCGCCGAGGAGCTGCGCCGGCGCGCCGACGCCGCGAAGAAGCACGAGGTCACCAAGCTGGCCGAGCTGCGCGCGGTGGACCCGGACGGGCACTGGCCGCGCATCGTGGCGGTGGTCGACGAGTTCCAGGCGCTGCTCGCCGGCCGGGACGTGGTCGCCCGGGAGGCCGCCGACCTGCTGGAGGACCTGGCCCGGCGGGGCCGGTCGCAGGGCATCCACCTGGTGCTGGCCTCGCAGGACGTGCGCGGCATCGAGGCGCTGTGGGGGCGGCCCGCGCTGGTCGCCCAGTTCACGCTGCGGATCGCGCTGCCGAAGGCGCTGCGCATCCTGGCCGAGCGCAACGACGCGGCGCAGTCGCTGCCCCGCCACCACGCGGTGATCAACGCCGAGTCGGGCCTGGCCGAGGGGAACGAGGTGGCCCGGATCCCGTCGGCGAGCGACTGGGAGACGTGGAGCGAGCTTCAGCACCGGCTGTGGCGGATGCGCCCGCAGGACGCCGCACCGGCCCGGCTGTTCGACGGCGACGCGATCCCGAAGCTGGCCGACGCGCCGGACTTCCGCGCGCTGACCGCGCCGGAGCAGGGCGTGCCGCGCAGCCCGGTGGCGCTGCTCGGCGAGATCATCGACGTGCAGTCCCGCTCGGCGGCGCTGCGGCTGCCCCGCGCTCCCGGCCGCAACCTGGCGGTGCTCGGCACCCGGGTGGACGAGGCGTGCGCGGTGCTCGACGCCGCCGCCCGATCGCTGGCCCGGCAGTACCGGCCCGGCACCGCCCGGTTCTCCATCGCCTGCCTGGACCCGGACGCCGACCCGGCCGCCCGCGCCCTGTACGAGGATCTGGAAGGCGACGCCTCCTGGTACGACGAGGAGACGGTGCCGGAGCTGATGGCCGAGGTGGGCGACGGACTCGGCACGCCGGGTGCGGCGCGTACCCCGCACTTCCTGCTGCTGTACGCGGTGGACGCGGCCGCCGCGGCGCTCGCCGGCAAGGCCGGGACGCGCACCGGGCTGGAGCAGTTGCGCCGGATCCTGCACGACGGGCCGGAGCGGCGTACGCACGTGCTGGCGTGGTGGCGCGGCGTGGCCCGGATGCGCGTCGACCTGGGCGGCGCGGGCGCGCGCACCGACCAGATCGGCGCCTGGGTGGCGCTGGACGTGCAGGGCGGTGAGCTGGGCTCCTCGCTGTATCCGGGCAGCGGCGGGCCGGACTGGTATCCCCGGCCGTGGCGCGGTCTCTACTTCGACCGCGCGGTGCACCGCACCGGACAGGTGATCATCCCTTATGGTCCGTCCCGATGAACGAACCGGTTGCCAGTGAGACGTACAACGCGCAGATCCGCCGGCTCGCCGAGCTGACCTCCCGGGTGTCCGCCCAGCGGGCCGAGGCGCACACCTGGTACGCCCAGCAGGTGGCCGCCGCGGACCGGGCGGTCGCCGAGGCCGCCGAGCAGGTGCGGCAGGCCGAGGCGGAGGTGGCCGAGGCGTCCCGGATGGTGGAGCGCGTCGACGGCGAGGTCACTCACCTGTGGACGCAGTTGCGGGCCCGGCTCGGTGTGGGCGCCCGGCGGCTCGGTGACCCGCCCGGCCCGGTACGCGGCGCCGCCGGTGACCCGGTGCCGCTGCTGCGGGCGGTCCGGGAGCTGCTGGACCGCACCGGGGCGCCGGGCGAGCTGCCCGGCTCGGTGAACCCGCTGCTGGTCGCGTGCGGGATCGGCGGGGCGCTGGTGGCGTACGCGCTGGGGGTGGCTGCGCGCGCGCTGGCCGCCGGTTCCAGCGGCGACCTGGCGGTGGGTCTTCCGGTGCTGGCGCTGGTGGTGACGCTGCTCGGCCCGGTGATCGGGCTGGCGCCCGCCCGGCTGCTGGCCGACCGCCGCCACGCGGTGCTGACCCCGCGCCCGATGATCGTGGTGGCCGTTTCCGGCCTGGTGACGACGCTGCTCCTGCTGACGGTGACGTACACCCGCTGACCGCCTGCGATCATGGGTCGGCGGCGCGACACGCCGTCGCGCCGCCGGTCGACCTCATGATCGCGCCCGTCAGGCGGGGGTCAGGACGGCCTCCTTGAGCAGGCGGCGGGTCAGTGTCAGGCGGTCGGCGTCGTCGTCGAGGCCGGGGAGGTCGCCGACCCTTGTGACCTCGCCGGTGAGCAGCGCACGCAGCGCCGCCTCGCAGGTGCCGGGGAGCGTGAGCGTACGGTCCGGCACGCGCAGCGTGACCCGTCCGTCGGCGGCCGGGGTGAGCTGCCAGCGCAGCCCGCCACGCACCGCGACCTCGCTGTCCGCTGTCAGCCGGGCCAGCGCCTGCGCCTGGGCCAGCGGCCGGATCGGCGCCGGGCGGGCGGCCGGCCAGACCCGGGCACGCAGCCGGCCGGCCACCGCCGCCGGGTCGGCCCGCAGCAGCCAGTCGCGCAGCGCCTCGACGGTCTCGGTCAGCTCCGGCTCGATCGCGTCCGCGTCGGCCAGGTCGAGCCCGAACGGCAGGCTCGCCCGCAGCCGCGCGTCCTCGGCGGCGAGCGCGAGCAGTTCCTCGACCACGGCGTACCGGGTCAGCGCCCGGATGCCCACTGTCAGGTGCAGCGAGCTGGACTCCTGCGCCTGGGCGCTGTGCAGCCAGCCGCGCGGCAGGTAGAGCGCGTCACCCGGTTCGAGCACGAAGTCCAGCTCGGGGCGCCCGTCAGCGGTCGCGGAGACCTCGTCGGCCCGGCCGCCCCAGGGCTGGCGCTCCAACGGGTCGGCCAGCACCGGCGGGTGGATCCGCCAGTGCTTGCGCCCGTCCACCTGGAGCACGAACACGTCGTGCGTGTCGTAGTGGGTGGCGAAGCCCTGACTACCGGCCGGGGTCAGGTAGGCGTTCACCTGCAACGGCTGGGCCAGCGCGGTGCCCAGGTCACGGGCGAAGTCGAGGAGCGCCGGCCAGGTGCGGTGCAGGCCCTGCAACACCAGCGTCGCACCGTCGGCGTACAGCGCCAGCACCTTCTCGTCGAGGACCTGGTCGCCGATCTCGGCGCCGGCGCCACCGCCGCCGGTGAACCGCGCCGCCGGCACGAGCTGGCCGTCCTTGGCCACCCGCAGGAACGGGGTACGCAGACCGCGGCGGCTGAGCAGCTCGTCGGCGTCGGCGGGGCTGAGCAGGTCGGTGAAGCCGTCGGGGTTGGGCAGTTCGGCGGCGCGGGACAGCAGCGGGCTGTGCCCCCAGTGGTCGGCGGCGAACTTGGCCGGCTCCACCGCCACGCATCGGGCCAGCGCCTCGGTCGCGGAGAACGGAACCGCCGGGCGGCCGTGGCCACCCGGCGGGTCGACGTGCGTGGTGCTCATGTGTCAGGCGCTGCCGTCGGCGCCGCCGTCGCGCTGGCCGGGGGTCGCGCCGCCGTCAGCAGGGCCCTCCGCGCCGCCGTCCGCGCCACCGTCGTGCTGACCCGGAGTCGCGCCGCCGTCAGCGGGGCCCTCCGCGCCGCCGTCAGCGCCACCGTCGTGCTGACCCGGAGTCGCGCCGCCGTCAGCAGGGCCCTCCGCGCCGCCGTCCGCGCCACCGTCGTGCTGACCCGGGGTGGCACCGCCGTCGGCCGGGCCCTCCAGGCCGCTGCCGCCGCTGCTCTGGATGTCGTCGTCGTTCAATGCCATGGGTGCTCCCTCGGTGTGCCGCCCCGCGTGGTGCCGGGGTCCGTGTGCAGCGGGTGGTACCCCACGCCCGACCTTCTCTAACCACACCGTAGACGCCCTTACGCCGCCGTACGGACGGTTCGCGGGGCAAGCGGCCGGGACGGGTGGATGCCAGGATGGCGGGAGGACGACGCGAGGAGACGCACGTGACGCAGCCGGAGCCGCTCACCCCGCTGACCGAGGACTGGCAGCGGGCGCTCGCAGTGGTGGCCCACCCCGACGACCTGGAGTTCGGCGCCGCCGCCGCGGTGGCGCGCTGGACCGGGCAGGGCAAGGAGGTCGTGTACTGCCTGCTCACCAGCGGCGAGGCGGGCATCGACGGGATGACGCCGGAACGCGCCCGGGTGGTGCGCGAGGAGGAGCAGCGGGCCTCCGCCGCCGTGGTCGGGGTGTCGGAGGTCGAGTTCCTCGGCCTGCCCGACGGGCTGCTGGAGTACGGCGTGCCGCTGCGCCGGGCCATCGCCGCCGTGGTGCGCCGGCACCGGCCGGACGTGGTGCTGACCAACAACTTCCGGGAGACGTGGGACGGGGCGTACGCGCTGAACCAGGCCGACCACATCGCCTGCGGCCGGGCCACGCTGGACGCGGTCCGCGACGCCGGTAACCGGTGGATCTTCCCGGAGCAGCTCACCGACGGCACGCAGCCGTGGTCGCGGGTGCGTGAGGTGTGGGCGGCCGGATCGCCGGCGGCCCGGCACGGGGTGGACGTGACCGGCACGTTCGACCGGGGCGTGGCGTCGCTGCGGGCGCACGGGGCGTACCTGAGCGGGCTCGGCGACGGCGGCTTCGACGCCGAGGAGTTCCTGGAGGGCATGGCCCGGCCAGCCGGCAGCCGGCTCGGCACGCGGTTCGGCGCCACGTTCGAGGTCTTCCAGATCAACCTTCACTAGGGCGCGGCGACGTTCCTGGTCGGCACGTCGGGCTGGCAGTACCGGGACTGGCGGGAGCGTACGCCCGGCGACGTCTGCGTGGCGGTGAAGATGAGCCGCTACCTCACGCACGTCGAGCGGCTGCGAGACCCGGCCGAGCCGGCGGCCCGCCTCCTGGCCCGGCGGGCCGGGCTGCCGGTGTCCCGGACGCCGGCGGCCCGCCCCGCCGAGGGGGCGGGACGGGCCGGTCCGGTGCCGGATCAGGGAATCATCTGACGCAGGTCACCCGGCATGGTGGCCTTCACGTCCTCCCACTCGCCCTGGGTGACGTGCCGCCGCAGCGTGTCCAGCACGACCTGCACCACCCGCTGCGCGCCGCCCTCGGCGTCGTACGGGAAGCCCTGGCGCACCTCGTACAGGAAGTCGTCGCGGTTCAGCTTGATCGGCACGTTCTCCGGCTGCCAGCCGTCGAAGTAGATCCCGCGCACCAGCACCGGCAACTGCTGGGCGAACTCGGTGCTCTCCTGCACCGGCAGCCGGTCCCGCAGCAGGTGCAGGACCGTACGCAGCGCGGCATAGGACTGGTTGCGCTGTTCCTTCGGCCAGCCGTACGCGGACTCGATCTCCTTGAGGATCACGTTCGTCTTGTCCAGCGAGGACTCGAACGCGGACAACAGCTGTTCGGCCATCGGGCTCACCCCCGTGCTTCGGTCTCCCAGCGTCGGTCGTCGGCGCGGCGCGGCGGGCCGCTGGGGCCCCGCCACAGCCGGGTCGGGCTGAACCGGCCGGGCCGTTCGCCCCGCCGTGCCGCCTCGGAGCTGCCGACCACGTGCAGTACGCCACCGCGGCGTCGGTCCGCCACCACCCGTACCGTCATGACCCACCTCCTCGTCGCGGCGCCCGAGCCGGCGCCCACAATCCATGCTGCGGCGACGCGGGTGAGCGGGCCTCACCCGTACCGGGTGAGCTGCTCAGGAATCCAGCAGGCCGACGAGCGTGGTGGCGTTGCGCTGCGCGTAGTCCTGGTAGCAGTTGTTCATCAGCACGTGCGTCTGCTCGGCCTGGCCGGCCAGCTCGCGCAGCTTCGGCGCCCAGTCGCGCAGTTCCCGCTTGGAGTAGTCGTAGCCGAACTTCTCGTGGATGTCCTTGCTCGTCCACTTGTCGCTGTGCCCGTGGAACCGGACCACAGCGAGGTCCGCGGTGGCCGCCAGCACCGGGGGGATGGACGACTTGTGTCCCTGCGGCATGTCCACGCAGACGAACGGCAGCTCGTGCTCGCGCAGGAAGCCGAGCGTCTCCTCGGCGTTGTCGCCGTCGAACCAGGAGGCGTGCCGGAACTCGAAGACCGGGCGCAGCGGCGCGCACCGCCGCTCCACCTCCAGCAGGTATTCCTTGTTGGCCCGCTTGATGGTGAACCAGGGCGGGAACTGGAACAGCAGCGCGCCCAGCTTGCCGGCCTCGACGAGCGGGTCGAGGGCGGACAGGAACCGGGTCCACACCTCCTCGTACGCCTGCGCGGGCAGGTCGTCCGGGTAGACGTTGCGCTTGTCCGTCTCCGGGCGCAGGTCCTTGTAGAGCGCGGAGACGCGGGTGGGGTGGCCGGTCAGCAGGCTGAACGCCTTGACGTTGAACGTGAACCCGGCCGGGGTGCGTTCGGCCCACAACCGGGCGGTGCGCTCGGCCGGTGGCGAGTAGTAGGTGGCGTCCACCTCGACCAGCGGGAACTGCCGGGCGTAGTAGGACAGCCGCTTCTCCGGTGTGTCGGCGCTCGCCGGGTACCAGCCGGAGTCGAGCAGGGTCCGGTCGGTCCACGAGGCGGTGCCCACCTTGATCTCACCCATGGGGACAGTCCACCGCGTCGGAGGACCGACCGGCAACCGGAACGGCGTTCAGGCCGCCCGCCGCTCCCGGGTCTGCTTGCAGGCCACGCAGGAGGTGGCGGACGGGAAGATCTCCAGCCGCTCCACCGGGATGGGCGCGGTGCAGCCCTCGCAGAAGCCGTAGGTGCCCTCGTCCAGGCGGTTCAGCGCGTGCTCGAACTGGGCCCGCCGGTCCAGGATGGTGCGCAGCAGCGACTGCGCGGTGTCCCGCTCGGCGGTCTTGGTGCCGCTGTCGGCCTGGTCGTCGCCGGCGGTGTCGCCGACCTCCACCAGCCGGAGCACCTGGCTCTGCGCCACGGTCTGCTCGTACTCGGCGGTCAGCTCGTCGTACCGCGACCGCAGGGACTGCCGGATCTGGTCGACCTCCGCCTGGGAGCGGCCCGTGGCTGTCGTGTCGTGGACGAGCATCGCTGCCTGCCTTTCCTGCGCCCTCATACCGGACCGGGGCGGCCTGCGCCCCGGATCCGGTCCGACTGTGGATGCGCGGGCGACGAGATCACCCGTGCTCTGTGAGCCGGGCGATTACCCCCGCCCTCGGCGGGTCAAACCGGCTGTTTCCTGAGTGTTTCCGGTGAGTCCGCAGCCGCTGGTCAGGCGGCCTCGACGAGCGCCGGACGGCGCGGGTCGTCGGCCCGGACCACCACGTCGGCGAAGGACGCCGGGTCGACCTCGCCGGCGTAGCGGGCGAACGCGGGCAGGGTCCACCGCAGCGCCGGGTCGGTGCGCCGCGCAAGCGCCGCCGGGGAGAGCGCGAGGTGGACGGTGACGTCGAACGGCAGCGCGCCGCCGAGCAGCAGCGCGCCGCTGACCAGGACCACCCCGCCGGGCGGCAGATCCACGTACGCGGCGCGGCTGGCCCGGTCGGCGTCGGCGTCCCACAGCGACGGCAGCAGCCGGCCGGAGCCGTCCGGGCCGGCCGGGTCGAGCACCTCGCGGCGCAGTCCCGGTTCGTCGAGCCAGCCCTCGTAGTACGCGTCGGGGTTGGTGCGGCCGTGCTCCAGGCGCACCGAGGCGGGCCGGAGGAAGTCGTCGGCGCGGACGTGCAGCACCGGACGGCCGGCGGCACGCAGCGGTTCGACCAGCGCTTCGGCGAGCGTGTCCGGCCCGGCGGCGGGCGGGCCGTCCACGGCGACCCGCAGCCGGCCGGGCGTCCCGGTGCGGGCGAGACGCTCGGCCAGCTCGGTGACGAGCCGGTCGGGGCTGATCGGGCGCACGCGCATCGGACCATCGTGCCGCGCGGGCGGGCGGGTCACCACATGATCGGTTCGGGCGGTCGGGGCTCCGTCCGGCGGCGATCGTCGGGTGGTGGTCCCGGGTGGTCAGCCGGTGCGGTCGATGGTGACGCGGGCGTCGTCGGCGAGCCGGTAGCCGACGCCGTAGACGGTGGTGACGAGCGGGACGTCCACACCGACCTTGCCGCGCAGCCGGCGTACGTGCACGTCGACGGTGCGGACGCCGGCGTGCTCGTACCCCCAGACCGCGTTGAGCAGTTGCAGCCGGGTGAACACCCGGCGCGGGTGGGCGACCAGGTGCAGCAGCAGGTCGAACTCCAGGCGGGTCAGCGGCAGCGGCTCGCCGTCGCGCAGCACGGACCGGGACGACGCGAGGATGTGCAGGGTCGGGATGGTCGGGGCGAGCGGGCGGGCCGGAGCGCGGCCGCCCGGGACGGTGTCGGGACGGCGCTCGGCCGGGACGGTGCCCGCGCTGACCACCGCGTCGCCGCGTTCGAGCATCTCGCGGGCGGCGTCGAGCAGCCGGCGGGCGGCCGGGGTGAGCGACTCCTCGCAGGCCAGGGGGATGTTGAGGGTGACGGTGAGCATGGGCGCGGCAGCGGTGTTGGCGGGACGACGCTGGCCGCCGGGGGGACGACCGGGGACCGCGGGTTGGGACGTATGCCATCCGGCGCGCGACGAGGCGGGGCTGACCGACATGGTCCTCCTTGGGCTGGTCCGGGTATCTCCCCACGGCCCGGGACGCCGCTTCATCGATGCTTCCCGGCGTCTCTGCGAGGGTCAAGGGGCGGCTGCGTTGCATGAATGTGACATTTGACGAACACATCGCAGCCGTGCGCTCGCTCTGCGTGCGAGGCCCGTTGATTACAGCAGAGCACCGATTCGAGATGGTACGGGGGGTCTCCCCAGGGGTTCACAGTGGCGGATCAGCCGCAGACGTGAACGCGGCGCACCCCGGGACCGGGTGCGCCGCGTGCCGGTCGGCCGAGGTCAGGCGTCGCGGTCCACGACGATCGCGGCGTCGTCGGCGAGGCGGTAGCCCACGCCGTACACGGTGGTCACCAGCGGCGTCTCCGGCCCGAACTTGGCCCGCAGCCGGCGCACGTGCACGTCGACGGTACGCGCCACCGCGTGCTCGTAGCCCCAGACGTTCGCGAGAAGTTGCAGGCGGGTGAACACGCGGCGGGGATGTTCGGCGAGGAACAGCAGCAGGTCGTACTCGATGCGGGTCAGCGGGATCTCGGCGCCGCCGCGGCGGACGCGCCGGGTGCCGGTGAGGATGCGCACGCCGCGGGGGCGGGCGCCGCCGCGGCGCAGGTCGAGCACGGTACGGG
>NZ_LEKG01000116.1:0-36811 GCF_001029515.1 Micromonospora sp. RV43
CCCCCGGTCCACCCGGGCATCGCGCCCACCCGGTCCACCGTGACCCCGCACTGCTCGCCGCCCCACCCGGTTGATCAAGGAGTTTGTGCCCTGCAGCAGCTCCCGCAGTGACACAAACTCCTTGATCACCGATGTGGGTGGGTGGGGCGGCGAGCAGTGCGGGGTCACGGTGGACCGGGTGGGCGCGATGCCCGGGTGGACCGGGGGCGTGATGTCCCGCAGCGGGAAGGCCCACGAGATCTTGGTAGGAAACGGCCCTCAGAGGGGCCGTTTCCTACCAAGATCTCGGCCGGCCGCACCGACCCGACCACTCCAGAGCGTCGATCATGAAGTTGGCGGCGACAGAACGGACAGGAAACGCCGTCAACTTCATGATCGACGGGGCGGGGCGCGTGCCGGTGGTCAGGGGGCGGTGAGCAGGGTGAGCAGGGTGTCGCGGGCGGTGCGGACGGCGGCGCGGGACTCCTCGGTGTGGTCCAGCGCGTCGAATCCGTGCTGTCCGTTGGGCACGTCCACCACGCACAGCGGGATCCCTCGCCGCTGCGCGACAGCCGTGAACGCCTCGATCGTCGGGGCGACCTCGGGCCGCTCCCGCCCGGCCCGGGTCAGCACGAGCGTCGGCCGTGCCGCGTCCTCCGTCTGCGCGGCTCCGACACCTGCGCCGGCGGGCAGGTCGAGGGCGTCGATCGGGCGGAAGCGCGGGTCCACCGGCGGCCATCCGGGCAGCGGCGCCAGCAGGGGATAGGTGGCGGCCACGCCCCGCATCCAGGCGGGCGGGTCGCGGAGCCAGTCGCCGAGCAGCAGGCCGGCGCCGGAGAAGAACCACAGACCGAGCCGGTCGGCGTCGACGCGCGGGTCGGCGCGGAGCATTTCGGCGGCGGCGGCGACCCGCGCGGCGACCGTGTACAGGTCGTCCGGGCTCGCGAGGGTGAGCCGGGGGATCGCGGTCAGCACGCCTGCCTCGGCGAGCAGCGCGCCGTAGCCGCGGTAGAGCGGCCAGTCCCGCGCGTCGGGTGCTTCGGGCGGCCCCGGTACGCCGTGCACGACGACGACAGCGGGATGCCGGCCGTCGCCGGGGGGCACGTGCAGGTCGACGTCGCCGTGCCGTTCCACGGCGGCGGACGGGGGATCGAGGACGAACGGGCTCTCCCAGAAAACGGTTCCCATCATGGCGATGGTAGGAGAATCCGCCGCCCGCGACTGTCCGGTCAGGACGACGAGGACGCCTTGGCGTGCCGTTCGCGCAGCCGGTCCCGGATCTCCTCCGGGGTGTACGCCCGGCGCCGCCGCTCGGCCCGCGCCACGACCACTCCGGTCGCCGCGACGCCGGCGAGACCCGCGAGCCCGAGTACCTTCCACCACCGCATCCGTTGCCGCATCCGCATAGGGTAGTCCTCCATGAGCATCAGCCTGGACGAGGCCGTGGAGCTGACCCGCACCGGCGATCTGTGGGTGTTCCGCGGACGCAGCGTGCCCGACCGGGCCATCCAGCTCACCACGAACAGCCCGGTGAACCACGTGGGCATGGCCGTGGTGCTCGACGACATGCCGCCGCTGATGTGGCACGCCGAGCTGGGCCGTTCGCTGCCGGACATGTGGACCGGCACCCACCAGCGCGGCGTGCAGCTGCACGACCTCCGGGACGCGGTCTGCGTCTGGGGCAACCGGTACGGCCAGCGGGGCTGGCTGCGCCAGCTCGAACCGCCGGCCGACACAGCGATGGAGGAGGCGGTGCTGCGTACCGTGGCTCGTCTCGACGGGACACCGTTCCCGTCCACCGCGCAGCTCGCCTGGCGGTGGGCCCGGGGGCGGCTGCCGCACCCGCCCCGCCTGAGCCTCAGTGGCCTCCGGGGCAGGACCGCCGACACCAGCAGGATCGGCGAAACCAGCAGGGCCGCCGACACCAGCAGGGCCGCCGACACCAGCAGGACCGCCGACACGAGCAGGATCGGCGAAACCAGCAGGGAGAACGCCGCAGCACTGGAGACGGCGTACTGCGCCGAGGTGGTCGCTGTTACCTACGAGGCGATGGGCCTGCTGCCCGCCGGGCGGCGGCCCAACTGGTACGACCCGGGACGGTTCTGGAGCGGCGACGACCTGGCCCTCAACGGCGGCGCGCACCTCGGTGCCGAGATCGAGGTGCGGATCCCGCCGCGCTGACCAGGTTTGCCGCCGGGGCGTGCCGGTAATGAGGAGCGTCGTGACGGCTTCCACCGACCTCGACACGCTCACCGACTTCTTCGACCGGTACGGCGTGGCGCTGACCACCGCCGACGTGCCGGCCATCGCCGGCTGCTACGCCCTGCCCGGGCTGGTGGTCGCCGACACCTACAGCTTCTCGTTCACCTCGCCGACGGCGGTGGCGCTCAGCTTCGTCGGCGCCGCCCCGGACTACCAGGAGCGGGAACTCGTCGCGGCGAACGCGCAGATCGAGGACGTGCAGCAGATCTCGGCGCTGCTCACCGAGGTGGCGGTGCGCTGGGAGTTCCTGGACAGCCAGGGCGGCGCGGTGCCCGGCGAGCGCTACCGCTATCTGCTGCGCACCACCGAGGACGGCCCGGTGATCTGCACCGTCATCCGTACCGCCTGATCGTGGTGGTGCGGCGGCCGGCCACGCGGGCCGGCCGCCGCACCGACTGACGTCAGCGGTGGTGGGCGCCGGCCCAGCGGTCGGCCTCGGGGGCCGGGTGCAGGCCGGGCTCGTGCAGGCCCTCCTCGGTGACCTGGCCGATCCGGCGGTACGTGTCCGGCCGGCTGGTACGCAGGATCGCGCCCCAGATCAGGCCGACCACGCCCGCCGCCACCGGGATCGCCGGCAGCAGCCACTTCAGGTAGCTCGCGGTGTCGGGGGCGAGCAGCGCGTCGAAGTTGAACAGCAGCACCAGCAGCACGGCGGTGAGCAGGACCGTGCCGAGCGCCGGGGCGATCGCCCGCTGCCAGGCGCTCTCCGGGCCGGGGCGGCCCCGGAAGAAGCCCACCACGGAGGCCGAGGTGAGCGTCATCAGCAGCACGACGCCGACCGCCGCGGCGCCGGACAGCCAGGTGAACAGGTCGATGACCGGGTCACGGCCGGTCATCGCGAACGCCAGGAACACCACCACTGCGAGGACGCTCTGCACGAGCGAGCCCGCGACGGGCGCGCCGCTGCGGCTGGAGGTGGCGCCGAGGAAGCCCGGCAGCACCCGCTCCCGGCCCAGGGCGAACAGGTAACGCGCCACGCCGTTGTGGAACGACAGCAGGGCGGCCAGCACGCTGGTGATGAACAGGACGTTGGCGATGTCCGCGACGACCGCGCCGGTGTACTGGTCGAGTGCGCCGAAGATGATGCCCGGCCCCGCCTCGGCACTGGCCGCCGGGGCGTTCTCCGGACCGGTGAGCACGGTCAGCGCCCAGGCGGAGAAGGCGTAGAACAGACCGGTGAACGCGACCGCGATGTAGGTGGCCCGGGCGACCGTGCGCCGCGGGTCCTTGACCTCCTCGCTGTAGATGGCGCCGCTCTCGAAGCCGGTGAAGGAGGCGATGGTGAACGCGAGCACCGCGCCGAAGCCGGCGCCGAACAGGTGGCCGGGGCTGATGCCGGCGGTGGTGACGGTGCCGCCGTCGGGGTTGGCGAAGGCGACCAGGTCGAAGATCAGCACGGCCACGCACTCGAGGATGAGCAGCACCGCGAGGACCGTGGCGTTGAGGTCGATGCGCAGGACGCCGAGCGCGCCGATGAACACCCAGGCCAGCAGCGCCCAGACCCACCAGTCGAGACTGATGCCGGTCTTGGCGTCCATGAAGTCGCCCAGGATCGCGCCGAGCAGGCCGTAGAGACCGATCTGGATCGCGTTGTACGCCGCCAGTGCGACAGCCGAGCCGGCCACCCCGCCGGCCCGGCCGAGGCCGTTGGCGATGTACGCGTAGAACGCGCCGGCGTTGGCGACGTACCGGCTCATCGCGGCGTAGCCGGTGGCGAAGACGGCGAGCACGGCGGCGAGGAGCACGTATCCGAGCGCGGCGCCGATGTTGCCGCTGACCGCGTACATGGTGGTGACACCACCGCCGAGAACGGTCAGCGGGGCGGACGCGGCGACGGTGAAGAAGACGAGGTGGGCGGTGCCGAGACGACCGCGGCGCAGCCCACCGTCGGAGAAGAACGGATCGGAGGACAAGGCTTCTCCAGGGGAGGGGGTGAGGGGATTGAGGTGTCTACTTCGGAACAACCTGAAGCAGGGTATTGGTGATCACTGATCGTGACAACCCCGCTTCGATATCGATTGGGGTGCGCGTGATCGGCCGGAATTGAGCTGTGCGTGGTCATGCCGTACCGTCCCGTGTCGACGATCACGGCCACCGTTCGAGGATGGACCATGACCTACCCCGGGGCGCAGGCCACTTACCGGCTTGCGGATGCGCTGTTCCTTATCGGACACGACGAGTTCACCGGCAAGCCACATGTCGCCGTCGACCGGCTGGAGTGCGGGCTGGCCGGCGCCGCGCTCGCCGAGCTGATGTTCGAGGGCCGGATCGCCCTCGACGGAGGGGGGATCGCCGCTGTCGATCCGCGGTTGTGGCAGGAGCCGCTCACCGACCTGCTGATCACCGAGATCCTGCGCCGCGAGGGTGCTCATCCGGCCCGGCTGTGGATCCGCTACTTGCGGACCCAGCTCAACATCAACGAGCGCGTCGGCACCCGGCTGGTCACCGCCGGCGTGCTCCGGCGCGAGCAGGGCAAGCTGATTGGCCGGATGGTGCGCTGGCCGGCCATCGACCCGAACCAGGCGGCCTCACCGCGGGTGCGGCTGACCGCGATGCTGATGCACTCGTCCCCGGCCGAACTGGACCCGGGCACGCTGCTGCTGGCGACCCTCGCCGAGGCGGTCGGGCTGGCCACGCACATCTTCGACCCGCAGGTGGCCACGCGGATGCGCGACTGCCGCCGGTTCCTGCCGGCTCAGCTCGAAGGGCTGCTCGCCGCCGTCGTGGGCGCGCTCGACGTCACCACCACGACGGTACGGCGATGACGTCCCGCCCCGGGCCGAGCCGGGGCGGGACGGTACCGGTCAGGCCGGGTCGCGCCACATCGGGTAGAGGCTGGGGCCCTCCGGCAGGTCCAGCGTGAGCGGGCGGCGCCGGAATCCGAGCCGCTCGTAGAGCGCGGCGTTGCGCGGCGAACTGGCCTCCAGGTACGCCGCGGTGCCGGCCTGATCCAGCTCGGCCAGCTTGTTACGCAGCAGCGCCGAGCCGACGCCCTTGCCGTGATGGTCGGGGTGTACCGCGATGAAGGGCAGGTACCAGTGCGGCTCAGCCGGGTGCCGGGCGCTCATCATCTCGTCCAGCACACCGAACCGCTTCATGGCCTCCGCGCCGATCGCGGCCTCCATCTCGTCGAACTCGTCGCCCTCGTCGGCGTCGTGTCCTTCGCCGGTGGGCAGCCAGAGCGTGGCGCCCAGGCCGTCGCCGGCGACGTGCACCTCACCGGTGCGCAGCGCCAGCGCGACGAACGGTCCGAAGAAGGCGGGATGGACCCGGGCGCGGTGGTCGTCGGCCGGGAAGACCCAGCCGCTCACCGGATCCCGCATGAACGCCTCGGCGAGGATCGCGGTCACGACGGCTGCGTCCGCCGTGGACGCCCGCCGGATGTTGCCCTGCCACTCACTCACTGGCCAACCGTCCTACCGGCTCGACGAGCCATTGTGGTCATTGATCGGCGTGCAAGGTATCAGGTGTCCACGCCGTGCGGCAGGCCCCGATCGGAGTGCTCGCCGCGACCCGGTCCGTGTGGCTACGCTGGCCCGGACCCCGACAGGAGGACCATGTCCCGCACGCGTCGTCCCGGCCCGCAGCCCGGGACCGCCATGACCTCGTCCCCCTGGATCCTCGTCGCCGCGGGCGTGGTCGTGATGGTGGTCCTGCTGGTGGTGGCGCTCGGCTCGGTGCGGGGCCGGCGTACGTTCCCGGCGGCCGGTCCGGCGGATCCGGTGATGTCGCTGCCGCACGTCCCGCTGACGCCCACGGCGGTCAGCGCCACCGGCCCGTCGCCGGTGGCCGCCACCGCTCCGGTGGTGCCGGGCCTGTCTCCCCGGTCCACGGTGCTGCCCGCCCGGCCGACGCCGGCCGCGCCGACCCCCAGCCCTCGGGGCGTGGCCCGGCCGGTGCTGCCCCCGCCGCCGCCTCCCGCGCCGCCGCCGTCCGCGGTGACCGGCCGGTACAGCGTGATGAGCGCCTTCGACGGCGGCTTCATCGGCGAGGTGCTGCTGGTCAACACCGCGCGTACGCCGCAGGGCTGGACGGTGCGCGCGGTGTTCCCCGGTGGCCGGCTGGTCACCGCCTGGGTCGAGGGCGCCGAGCAGGGCGTGTTCCGCTTCGACGACGGCGTGTTCACCTACCGCAGCGGGTTCGACCTGGCCCCCGGGCAGTCCGTGCCGGTGCGGTTCCACATCGAGCGGGCCGGCACCCGGCCGGTGAGCTGCACTGTCGACGGCACGCCCTGCACCGACCGCTAGATCCTGGCGGTCCGGTCGGGGCCGGCGCGAGTGTCTCCTCTTGCAAGGTGACTGCTTTGTTGCGGCATGGTTTGCAAGGTATTGCAGAATGTTTCGGCAAGGGCTAGCGTGCGGGCGAATCAGCGACCAGAGAAAGGCCGTCGATGAAACCGCCGCCGATATCCCCCAAGGCGCTGCTCGCCCTGGTCACCTCCCTCGTACTCACTCTCGTCGGCGTGCCGGTGGCCCTCCACCAGCTCGGCGCCGACGCCACCGCCCCGGCCGCCACCCCCGACGTCCTGGCCGCCGGCAATGCTCCGCAGTGGAACCGCGAGCCGTCCCCCGACGCGCTCCTCAAGGCCGGCACCGGCACCGCCAAGGCCGAGCAGTTCTACTTCGTCCTGCCCGACCGGTTCGCCAACGGCGACAAGCGCAACGACACCGGCGGTCTGACCGGCGGCCGGCTCACCACCGGCCTCGACCCGGCCGACAAGGGCTTCTACCACGGTGGCGACCTCAAGGGCCTGATCGACCGGATGGACTACATCCAGGGGCTCGGCACCACCGCCATCTGGCTCGCGCCGATCTTCAAGAACCGGCCGGTGCAGGGCACCGGCGCGGACGTCTCGGCCGGCTACCACGGCTACTGGATCACCGACTTCACCCAGGTCGACCCGCACTTCGGCACCAACGCCGAGCTGAAGAAGCTGGTCGACCTGGCCCACCGGCGGGGCATCAAGGTCTACCTCGACATCATCGTCAACCACACCGCCGACGTCATCCGGTACGCCGAGGACAAGTACGGCTACGTGGACAAGAAGACCGCGCCGTACCGCGACGCGCAGGGGCGTCCCTTCGAGGACCGCAACTACGCCGACGGCACCCGGAAGTTCCCGGCGGTGAACTCGACGTCGTTCCCGTACACCCCGGTGTTCGCCACCCCGGCCGACGCGAAGGTCAAGGTACCGGCGTGGCTGAACGACCCGACCATGTACCACAACCGCGGTGACTCCACCTTCGCCGGGGAGAACAGCGAGTACGGCGACTTCTTCGGCCTCGACGACCTGTGGACCGAGCGTCCCGAGGTGGTCCGCGGCATGACCGACATCTACGCCCAGTGGATCGGCAAGGCCGGCGTGGACGGGTTCCGCCTCGACACGGTCAAGCACGCCAACCTCGACTTCTGGCCGCAGTTCGCCCGCGGCATCGACGCCGCCGCCGCGAAGGCCGGCAAGAAGGACTTCTTCATGTTCGGCGAGGTCTACAGCGCCGAGCAGGAGATCCAGTCCACCTACGTGCGGCAGGGCGGACTGCCCGCCACGCTCGACTTCTCGTTCCAGGAGGCCGCACGCGGGTACGCCGCCGCCGACGGCTCGGCCAAGACACTCGCCGACGTCTACGCCAAGGACGACCTGTACTCCGCGCGGGACACGAACGCCAACCGGCTCACCACGTTCCTGGGCAACCACGACATGGGCCGGATCGGCTCGTTCGTCGCCGCCGCCGGCGGTGACGACGCCACCCAGCTGAACCGCAGCCGGCTCGCCCACCAGCTCATGTTCCTCACCCGCGGCCAGCCGGTCGTCTACTCCGGCGACGAGCAGGGCTTCACCGGACCGGGTGGCGACAAGGACGCCCGGCAGGACATGTTCGCCTCGCGGACCGCCGACTACCTCGACGACGACCTGATCGGCACCACCCGCACCCACGCCGCCGACCAGTACGACACCCGCCACCCGCTCTACCGGACCATCGCCGAGCTGGGCGAGCTGCGGACGGCGCACCCGGCGCTGCGCGACGGCGTGCAGGTGACCCGGTACGCGGCCGACGGGCCGGGCGTCTTCGCGTTCTCCCGCGTCCTGCCCACCGACCGGATCGAGTACGTGGCGGCGGTGAACAACGCCGCGACGCCGCAGACTGTCACAGTGGACACCTGGTCGGCCGGCGCCCGCTTCACCGGCGTGTACGGCGGCGCCACCGGCGCGACGGCCGGCGCGGACGGCAAGCTGAGCGTCACCGTGCCGGCCATGTCGGCGCTGGTGCTCAAGGCCGACCGGGCGATCCCGCAGGCCGGGGCACCGACGATCACGATCACCGAGCCGGGCGACGACCCGGTCCCCGGCAAGGCCGCCGTCACCGCCCAGGTGACCGGCGACCCGCTCGCCACCGTCACGTTCGCCGCCCGGGTCGCGGGCGGCAAGTGGACGCTGCTCGGCACCGCGAACCGCGCGCCGTACACCGTGCACCACGACCTCACCGGCCTGCCCGGCGGCACCCGCGTGGAGTACAAGGCGGTGGTCCGCGACGGCAAGGGCCGCACCGCCACCGCCCGGGCCACCGGCACCGTCGGCACCCCCGCCCAGGGCGCGTCGCGGGACTGGGCGATCGTGCACTACCAGCGTCCGGCCGGCGGGTACGACGACTGGCGGCTCTACGCCTGGGGCGACATCGACCCGGCGTACGTGACGGAATGGCCCGCCGGGCAGCCGTTCGCCGGTGAGGACTCGTACGGCCGGTTCGCCTGGGTCAAGCTCAAGCCCGGTGCGAAGACGGTCGGGTTCCTCGTGATCGACGGCGACGGCAACAAGGACGTCGCGAACGACCGCACCATCGACGTGACTGCGACCGGCGAGATCTGGGTCAAGCAGGGCGACCCGGCGGTCTACCCGACGCGGCAGGCCGCCACCGGCGAACCCGACCCGCCCGTCGCCCAGGACACCGCGCTGATCCACTGGCGCAAGGCCGACGGGAACTACGACGGCTGGGGCCTGCACCTGTGGGACGGCGCGGCCAACCCGACCGACTGGGCCGCCCCGCTCAAGCCGGAGAAGACCGACGCGTACGGCGCGGTGTTCCGGGTGCCCCTCGCCGCCGGGGCGACCGGGCTGAGCTACATCATCCACCGAGGCGACGAGAAGGATCAGCCCGAGGACCAGCGGCTCGACTTCGCCACCGCCGGGCGCGAGGTGTGGCTGCTCGCCGGCGTGAAGGGACGGCTGCTGCCGACCACCACGTCCGGCGCCGCCAAGGATCTCGACCTGACCAAGCAGAAGGCGCAGTGGATCGACAGGTCCACTGTGGCCTGGGCGACCGGGCCGACCGACGGCAGGCGGTACGCGCTGGCAGTCGCCCCGGCCGGTGGGATCGGCCTCGCCGACGGTGAGCTGACCGGCACGTACACCACCATCGCGCTGCGGGCGCAGCGCAACGGGCTGACCGAGGCGCAACGGCAGGCGTACCCCCATCTCTGGGCCTCGCGCGCCTTCTCGCTGGACCGCGCCGACCTGGCCCGGGTGCCGGCGGCGCTGCGCGGCCAGATCGTGGTGACCGAGCGGGACGCCGAGGGCGCGCTGCTCGCCGCCACCGGCGTGCAGATCCCCGGCGTGCTCGACGACGTCTACGCGGCGGCGACCGGCGCGAAGCTCGGGCCGACGTTCGCCGGCCGGGTGCCCACCCTGGCGGTGTGGGCGCCGACCGCGCGGACCGTGTCGCTGGAACTGTTCGACTCGCCCACGGCCCAGCCGGCCACCGTGGCGATGCGCCGCGACGACCGCACCGGCGTCTGGTCGGTACGCGGCTCCAAGGCGTGGAACGGCCGCTACTACCGCTACCGGGTGCAGGCGTGGCAGCCGGCCACGCAGAAGATGGTCACCGCGTCGGTGGCCGACCCGTACTCGGTGGCGCTCGCCCCGAACTCCACGCACAGCCAGATCGTCGACCTGACCGACCCGGCGCTCGCGCCGGCCGGCTGGGCGAACCTGCGCAAGCCGGCCGCGCCGCCGGCGTCCAAGGTCCAGATCTCCGAGCTGTCGGTGCGGGACTTCTCCATCGCCGACACCACGGTTCCCGCCGACCGGCGGGGCACCTACCTGGCGTTCACCGACCCGAACAGCGCCGGCATGAAGCACCTGCGCAAGCTCGGCGACGCCGGGGTCAACCACCTGCACCTGCTGCCGGCCTTCGACTTCGCCACCATCCCGGAGAAGCGGGCCGACCAGGCCCGGCCGAACTGCGACCTGGCCGCGCTGCCGCCGGACTCCGACGAGCAGCAGAAGTGCGTCGCGGCGGTCGCCGGCACCGACGGCTACAACTGGGGGTACGACCCGCTGCACTACACGGTGCCCGAGGGTGGGTACGCCACCGACCCGAACGGCGCGAAGCGCACCACCGAGTTCCGCCAGATGGTCGCCGGAGTCAACAAGGCCGGGCTGCGGGTGGTCATGGACGTGGTCTACAACCACACCTCGGCCGCCGGCGCCGACCCGAAGTCGGTGCTCGACCAGGTGGTGCCGGGCTACTACCACCGGCTCCTGGAGGACGGGACGGTCGCCAACTCCACCTGCTGCGCCAACACCGCGCCGGAGCACGCCATGATGGGCAAGCTCGTGGTGGACTCGCTGGTGACCTGGGCCAAGGCGTACAAGGTCGACGGCTTCCGGTTCGACCTGATGGGCCACCACCCGAAGGCGAACATCCTCGCCGTACGGGCCGCGCTGGACAAGCTCACGCTCGCCCGCGACGGCGTGGACGGCCGCAAGATCCTGCTGTACGGCGAGGGCTGGAACTTCGGCGAGGTCGCCGACGACGCCCGGTTCACGCAGGCCACCCAGGCCAACATGGCCGGCACCGGCGTCGGCACGTTCAACGACCGGCTCCGCGACGCGGTGCGCGGCGGCGGCCCGTTCGACGCCAACCCGCGGGCGCAGGGCTTCGCCTCCGGCCTCTACACCGACCCCAACGGCGACGACGTCAACGGTTCGGCGGCCGAGCAGCGGGCCCGGCTGCTGCACCAGCACGACCTGATCAAGGTGGGGCTGACCGGGAACCTGCGCGGCTACCGGTTCACCGACTCCACCGGCAAGCGGGTCACCGGGGCGCAGGTCGACTACAACGGCGCCCCGGCCGGGTACACCGCCGCGCCGGGCGAGGCGGTCACCTACGTCGACGCGCACGACAACGAGATCCTGTACGACGCGCTGGCGTACAAGCTGCCGCAGGGGACCTCGGCGCAGGACCGGGCCCGGATGCAGGTGCTCGCGCTGGCGACCACCGCGCTCGGGCAGGGTGCCGGGTTCGTGACCACCGGCTCGGAGCGACTGCGCTCGAAGTCGCTGGACCGCAACTCGTACAACTCCGGTGACTGGTTCAACCAGATCCGGTGGGACTGCGCCCAGGGCAACGGGTTCGGCGCCGGCCTGCCGCCGGAGGCCGACAACAAGGACAAGTGGTCGTACGCGAAGCCGTTGCTGGCCGATCCGTCGCTGGTGCCGGACTGCGCGGCGATCGACCTGGCCGACGCCCGGTACGCGGAGCTGCTGCGCGTCCGCCGGTCCTCGCCGGTGTTCGGGCTCGACACCGCCGCCCAGGTGCAGAAGCGGGTGGCGTTCCCGCTGTCCGGGACGAAGGAGACCCCGGGCGTGCTCACCATGACCCTCGACGCGCGAGGGCTGGACGGGAGGTGGAAGTCGGTGACAGTCGTCTTCAACGCCACGCCGGAGACGGCGAAGCAGACAGTCACCGGGCTGCGCGGGGCGAACGTGGCACTGCACCCGGTGCTGCGGAACTCGGCCGACCCGGCGCTGCGTACCGCGTCGTTCGACCGGGCCGCCGGCACGTTCACCGTGCCCGCGCGCAGCGTGGCGGTGTTCGTCCAGAGCTGACCGCACGGCCGACCGGCCCCCTGCCACGTTTCGTGGCAGGGGGCCGGTCGCGTACCCCGGGCCGTCAGGTCAGTTGAAGCAGTCCTCGACGGTGTTGGCGCAGTTGGTGGGGTCGTTGTTGCTGATGAGGGACTTGTCGTCGAGCTTGACGCGTCCTTCGTTGTTGAGGACGCCGCCGGCGACCCGGTGGAGCTTGCTGGAGTCGGTGGCGGTGTTCTTGGTGACGTGGGTCTTGGTCAGGGTGATCTTCGCCTTGTTGTTGAAGATGCCGCCGCCGTTGAGGGCGGTGTTGCCCTTGATGTCGGTGTCGCGGATGGTGAGGGTGGCGTTGTCGTCCTTGTCGTGGTCGCGGACGATGAAGCCGTCCTCGATCTTGATGAGCCACTCGCCGTTGTAGATGCCGCCGCCGAACCGGTTGGCGGTGTTGTCGACGATCTTGCTGTCGGCGATCGTGGCGCTGGCGTGCTCCTTGTTCTCCGGGTAGCCCCAGTGCTTGCCGCCGGTGACCACGACACCGCCGCCGTCGCCGTCGGCGTGGTTCTTGGCGACGTGCACCTTGTCCAGGTCGAGGTCGGTGTTCTCGGCGTAGACGCCGCCACCGTTCTCGCAGGCGGTGTTGCCCGTGATCGCGGTGAAGGACACCGTGACGGTGCCGCCGCTGCTGAACAGGCCGCCACCGTTCTTGCCGGCGCGGTTGTCCGACAGGCTCGACTTCACACCGTCCTTGCCGTGGTCGGAACCGTAGATCTCGACCGTGCCGGCCTCGTGGTGCTTCTCCTTCTTGTCGTAGCCCTTCGGCGCGGCGGAGGCCGCCGGGCCGTGCCCACCGGACAGGCCGCTGCCGTTGGCCACACCGCCGCCGTTGCCGCCTGCGGTGTTGTCGTCGACGTGGGTCTCCTCGACCTTGAGGATGCCCTCGTTGTAGACGCCGCCGCCGTCGCCCTGGGCGTGGTTGCCGACGACCTTGCTCTCCTTGAGCCANCGTGGTCGCGGTTGGCCAGTTCGAGGGCGTCGATCAGGGCGTCGTCCTTGCAGGGGACCTCGCGGGTCTTGCCGTGGTCGTCCTTGCCGTCCTTGCCCCACTCGCCCTTGTCCGGGCCCCACTCGCCACGGTCGCGGCCGCCCTTGCCGTACCCGTCCTCGCCCTTCTCGCCGCCCTTCCCGCCCTCGGCGCGGGAGTCGTCGCTGGCGTTCTGCGGCGCGGCGGCGTGGTTCTCCGCCACCGGTTCGGTGCCGGACTTGTCGTCGCGGGCGGCGAGACCGCCGAGTGCCGCCAGCCCGACGACGCCGGTCAGCCCGGCCACGCCGGTGGCGACCCAGAGCGCCCGCCGCTTGCTCGTCCGCGGCGGGGGCGCCATCGGCGCGCCGCCGTCGGGTGTCGTTACGTCGTTCGACATGAGAGCCCTTTCGGTTCTTCCCAAACGGGTCGCACCGCCCCAGGCCGGGCGACCAGCTACAAACCGGTTGTAGCCTCTGATCAGCACCGTATGAGAAGGTTCCTCGCGAGGAAGACTTATCCGAAAAAAGCCCGCATTCCTCCCACGAACGGCGGTCGGTGACCAACCACGTGAGCGGTACGGGAACGGCCCGGAACGCGGCGGGCCCCACCACCTGCCGGAAAGGCGCGGTGGTGGGGCCCGAGGGAGTTCGCGGCCGCGGGGGATCAGCCAGGCAGGCGGGGGCCCGCCTCACGCTGCTCGGCCAGCCAGGTCTCCACCTCGGCGGAGGCGCGCGGCAGCCCGGCCGACATGTTCACCGGGCCGTCGGCGGTGACCAGGATGTCGTCCTCGATCCGCACGCCGACGCCCCGCAGCTCCTCCGGGACCAGCTCGTCCTCCGGCTGGAAGTAGAGCCCCGGCTCGACGGTGAGCACGTACCCCTCGCCGAGCGGCCCCTCGCGGTAAGTCTCCTTGCGGGCGTTGGCGCAGTCGTGCACGTCGATGCCGAGCATGTGACTGGTGCCGTGCAGCGTCCACCGCCGGTAGACCGTGGAGGCCGGGTCCATCGCCTCGTCCACGCTGACCGGCAGCAGCCCGAGGTCCTTCAACGCCTCGGCCAGCACCCGCATGGAGGCGAGGTGCACGTCCCGGAACGCCACGCCGGGCCGGCACATCTCGATGCCGGCCTGCTGCGCGGCGTACACCGCGTCGTAGACCTGACGCTGCAACGGCGTGAACCGGCCGTCGACCGGGAGCACCCGGGTCACGTCGGCGGTGTAGAGGTTGCGGTTCTCCACGCCCATGTCCATCAGCAGCAGCTCACCCGGACGGGTGGCGCCGTGGTTGTGCACCCAGTGCAGGATCGTGGCGTGCTCGCCGGCCCCGACGATCGAACCGTAGCCGACGTCGTTGCCGTCGTGCCGGGCACGCAGCGCGAAGACGCCCTCCAGCAGCCGCTCGGAGACCCCGCGGTCGGCGGGCAGTGCCCGTGCCACGTCCTCGAAGCCGCGCACCGTCGCGTCGCACGCCTCCTGGAGCTGCGCGATCTCCCACTCGTCCTTGACCAGCTTCAGCTCGGCGATCGCGATCGCCAGCTCCCGGTCGCGGCCGGGCTGCCCCTCGGCGCGCGCGCCGTCGTACTGACGCACCGCCGCGTCCACCCGGGCGTCGAAACCGCGGAGCACACGGGTACGCCCCGGCGCCAGCTCGGCCAGCGCGGCGTCCAGCTCGCTCAGGTCGGCCGTCGGCAGCCCCAGCTCGGTCGACTTCTCCCGCAGCGTCGGCCGGCGGCCCACCCACAGCTCGCCGTGGCGGCTGCGGAAGAACTCGTCGGTCGCCCGGGACGACCGGGGCCGCATGAACAGCGTGGCCTCGCCGCCCGGCCGCAGCACGAGGACGCTGTCCGGCTCCATGTCGCCGGTCAGGTACGCGAAGTCGCTGCCCGGCCGGAACCGGTGGTCGGTGTCGTTGGCGCGTACCTTCTCGTTGCCGGTGGGGATGACCAGCGTCTCGCCCGGGAAGGCCTCGGCCAGCGCGGCCCGGCGCTTGGCGTGGTTGGGCACCTCGGCGCGCGGTGTGACCGGCAGTTCGGTGTCCCGCCAGCCCTGCCGCATGAACGACAGGAACGCCTCCGGGAAATCCGGGTCGTGCGACTCCGTGCCGTCCGGCGCCTTGCCCTGCCCGGTCCGCTCCTCGGCCATGATCCGCCCCTCCCTGAGCCTCGTCGCTGGTCCCGACGGTACCGCGCGCACGACAGCGGGAGGTGCCTGCGGTGCCGCGACGGTGGCTTCCGGCGCGTGGAAAGATGGCGGCCATGTGCGGACTCCTGGCCTTCTTCAGCGCGCGCGGCGACGCCGCCGCCCACCGCGACAACATCGCCGGCGCACTGGAGTGCCTGCACCACCGCGGCCCGGACGAGACAGGGGTCGAGGTGGTCGGCGACGCCTCCGGCCGGTACGCGGACGGCGTGTTCGCGCACAAGCGCCTGGCGATCATCGACGTGGCGCTGAGCCACGAGCCCCTGCCGTACGCGGGCGGGCGGTACCTGCTCACCTTCAACGGCGAGATCTACAACTACATCGAGCTGCGCGAGGAGCTGATCCGCGACTACGGCGCCCAGTTCGCCACGAACGGCGACGGCGAGGTGATCGTCGCCGGCTACCACTACTGGGGTGAGCAGGTGCTCACCAAGCTGCGCGGCATGTTCGCGTTCGTGATCTGGGACCGGCAGGAGCGGCGGGCCTTCGGCGCGCGGGACTACTTCGGCATCAAGCCGCTGCACTACCTCCAGACCCAGGACGGCCTCTACCTCGCCTCGGAGAAGAAGGCGCTGCTGCCGTTCGCGCACTCGGCGTACCAGGGCGACGCTGGTATCGACACCGCGAACCTGAGCCACTACCTGACGCTGCAGTACGTGCCCGAGCCGGGCACCCTGCACAAGGGGATCAGCCGGATCGGCTCGGGGGAGTACCTGACCTGGACCCCTGGTGGCCGGATCGAGGTGCGCCGCTGGTACCGCCCGGTGTTCCGGCCGGCCCCGGTCTCCGACGAGCAGCGGCTCTACCACGACATCCGCGAGACGCTGCGCGAGAGCGTACGGATGCACATGCGCTCGGACGTGCCGGTCGGCTCGTTCCTGTCCAGCGGCATCGACTCCACAGCCGTGGTGGCGCTGGCGCGCGAGTTCAACCCGAACATCCTCACCTTCACGGTCGGCTACGACGTGCCCGGCTACTCCGAGATCGACGTGGCCCAGGACTCGGCCCGGCACCTCGACGTGACCACGATCCCGACCAAGATCGGGCCGCAGGACATGATCGACGCGCTGCCGAAGATCGTCTGGCACCTGGACGACCCGGTCGCCGACCCGGCCCTGGTGCCGCTCTACTTCGTGGCGAAGAAGGCCGCCGAGCACGTCACAGTGGTGCTCTCCGGTGAGGGCGCGGACGAGTTCTTCGGCGGCTACACCATCTACCGGGAGCCGTTGTCGCTCAACGCGGTCAACAGCCTGCCCGACGGCGTGCAGAAGGGCCTGCGCGCCGTGTCCAAGGCGATCCCGCAGGGCGTCAAGGGCAAGAGCTTCCTGGAGCGCGGCACCACCCCGATCGAGGAGCGCTACTACGGCAACGCCCGGATGTTCACCGAGGAGGAGAAGCAGCACCTGCTGCGCCGCTACGACCCCTCGGTGCGCTACACCGACGTGACCGCGCCGATCTACGCCGAGTGCACCGAGCTGGACGACGTCACCAAGATGCAGTACGTCGACCTCTACACCTGGCTGCGCGGCGACATCCTGGTCAAGGCCGACCGGATCTCGATGGCGCACTCGCTGGAGGTGCGGGTGCCGTTCCTGGACCGGGAGGTGTTCAACGTCGCCGCCGGCATCCCGGTCGACCTGAAGCTGCCGCCCCGGTCCGAGGCCACCAAGTACGCGATGCGCCAGGCGCTCCAGGGCGTCGTGCCGCCGGCCATCGTCAACCGCAAGAAGCTGGGCTTCCCGACCCCGACCCGGGTCTGGCTGCGCGGCGAGATGTACGAGTGGGCGCGGCACGTGCTGTCCACCTCGGGCGCGGGCGACCTGATCGACCTGTCGTACGCGATGCGCCTGCTCGACGAGCACAAGCGGGAGGAGGCCGACCACTCCCGCAAGGTGTGGACCGTGCTGATCTTCTGCATCTGGCACGCCATCTTCGTGGCCAAGACGCTCGACCCGGGCATCCAGCGCAACCAGTCCGCGCTGCTCACCAAGCCGGTCGTCGGCAGCATGGTCCGCTGACCCGCCAGACGTGACAGGGCCCCCGGGGTACGCCCCCGGGGGCCCTTCTCACTGCGGGATCACCTGCCGGTGCAGGTGACCGTCGGCAGGGAGTTGGTGCCGGAGAAGTTCGCGGTGAAGCCGAACGTCGTGGTGCCCTCCGGCGGGACGCTGCCGTTGTAGGCGGCGTTGGAGACGCTCACCGACGCCCCGCTGCCGCTCAACGTGCCGTTCCACACCTGGTTGATGGTCTGACCGCTGGGCCAGGTCCAGTTGGCTGTCCACCCGGAGTACGTCCGGGTGCTGTGGTTCATGATCATCACTTCGCCCTGGAAGCCGCCGTTCCAGGCGCTGACCACCTTGTACACCGCCATGCAGGTGCCGGACGGCATGGTCGGGCTCGTCGTCGGCGCGGGCGTGGTCGGCGCCGGGGTGGTCGGGCCGGGGCTGCCGCCCGAGCCGATCCCGGTCACCTCGCCGTTGCCCCCGTCGAACGTCACGTCGGAGCAGCCGAAGAAGTTCTCCTGGCTGTCCGAGCGGACCCAGCGCGAGTAGATGATGTGCCGGCCGCTCTTGTTCGACGGCAGGTTACCGGTGAAGTAGTAGTGACCGTCGTTGGTGCCGACCGCGCCGCGCTGCGGCGGGTTGGTCACCTGCAGGAACGGCTGCTCCTCCAGGTCGCTCCAGGCCAGCGGCCGGTTCGGGCTCCAGCTGTCCTTGGTCACGTAGAAGTAGAACGTGCCCGGGTGGTGGGCCCAGTTGCTGTACCGGAACTCCATCGACCGGCCCGCCGTCAGGTGGGTGATCGGCCAGTCGTTGCGCGCCGCGTCGTACCCGCTGAAGCCGGGGTTGCCGCCGCTGCACAGCTTGCCGTCGGGGATGAACCCGACGGTCCGCCCGCCGGCGTCGGAGCGCAGCACGCTGAACCAGTTGTACAGCGAGTTCGCCCCGTTCGCGGCCACCGCCGACGAGCAGGCGGGGTTGTTCGGCCGGATCTCACCGGTTCCGGTGAGGCCGTCCTTCCAGCACAGGTAGGTGCGGGCGCCCGGCGTCATGGCCGCGCCGTGCGCGGCCGCCGGTCCGGAGTTGGTGGCCAGGGCGAACGCGCCCAGGGCCAGGGTGGCGGCCGCGGTGAGCAACGCGGCCGTACGGGATCGGTGCACGGGGATCTCCTGACTCGCGGAGCGTGGCCCGGTTCGGCCCGCCCCGCTGCGACGAGCGGATGCGACGATCGCGGTGCCCGCGCCCGGTCGGCGTGCGGCCGGGGCCGTCGGCGGGCGCGCACCGCCTGCGGTCCGTTGCCACGGACCGTGGATGCCCTCGCGTCGGCTCGACCCGGCGGCCGGTGACGCGGCAGCCCCCCGCGTCGTTACCCGGCATCGCCATCCCACCACGTCCGCACGCCGCCCGCAATAGGCGGTTCTCGATGCCCGGGTCCCGGCGCGCGGTGGCACCGGCATACGACAGGATCGGGGGAGGACGACGAGGGGAGCCAGGATGGGGTACGCGGTGGTGCTCGGCGAGGCGCTGGTGGACCTGCTCGACGCCGAGCACGACGGAGAACCCGTCTACCGGCAGGCGATCGGCGGCGGTCCACTGAACGTGGCGGTGGCGATCGCCCGGCTCGGCGGAGACGCGCGGTTCGTCGGGTCGCTCGGCGACGACGCGCTGGCCGGACGGATCCGCGCGTTCCTCACCGGCGCCGGTGTGGACGTGCGCGGGACGGTGACGGTGCCGGCGCCGACAGCGCTGGCCGTGGCCACGTTCGCCGGCGCGGAGCCGGACTTCCGCTTCTACGGCGAGCCCCGCTCGTACGCGCTGCTCGGCCCGGACGACCTGGACGTGGCGCTGATCGAGGGCGCGGACGTGCTCTACTGCGGCTCGATCGTGCTGCTCGACCCGCCGGTGCTGGCCGCCGCCCGCCGCGCCTGGTCGATCGCCGGCGGGCTGCGCGTGTTCGACCCGAACGTCCGGCCCAGCCTGCTCACCGCGCCGGACGCGCTCGACCGTCTGCGCGCGGTGGTCGCCGAGTTCGCCGCCGCCGCGCACCTGGTCAAGCTCAGCGCCGCCGACGCGCGGGTGCTCTACCCGCACGAGCCGGTCGCGGGCGTGGCCGCGTACCTGCGGGAACTGGGCGCGAGCGCCGTCGTGGTCACGCTCGGCGCGGACGGCGCCCTGGTCGCCGCCGCCGACGACGTGGTACGCGTGCCCGCGCCGAAGGTGGACGCGGTGGACGCCACCGGCGCGGGCGACTCGGTCATGGGCGCGCTGGTGGCCGACCTGCTGGCCGCCGGCGAGCCGGCCGACCCGGCCGGGTGGCGGGAGCGGGTCGCGTTCGCGCTGCGGGTGGCGGCGGTGGTGTGCGAGTCACCGGGCGGCGCCACAGCCATGCCCACCCGCACCGCGGTCGAAGCCCGCTTCGCGTGAAAGGAAGGGCCCCTTCTTAACGCCTCCGGTAGAGGAGGGGCCCCTTCTTAACACCCGCCCCCGCGCGCGGAGGCCGGCGTCACGCGCGGAGGCCGGCGTCACGAGGGAGGGCGAGCTCAGGCGCGCGGACGGGTCATCGTCAGGACGGCGGTCAGGGACAGGAACGCGGCGCCGGCCAGGACCACCGCCATGGGCAGCGCGCTGCCCTCGCCGCCGAGCCCGACCAGCGGCGCGGCGAGCGCGCCGACCACCGACTGGATGCCGCCCATCAGCGCCGCAGCGGTGCCCGCGTGCCGGGCGTGCGCGTCCAGCGCCAGCGCGGTGCTGTTCGGCATCACCATGCCGAGCGAGCCGACGAAGGCGAACAGCGCCACCGCCGTCACGGCCAGGCTGCCGGCCAGCGCGCCGCTCAGCACGCCGACCGCGGTGACCAGGCCGACCACGAGCGTGGTGACCAGCAGCCGGCGCGGCGTGAACCGGTCGAGCAGCCGGGCGTTGGCCTGCCCGACCGCGACCAGGGCGAGCGCGTTGACGCCGAAGATCACGCTGAACACGGCCGCGGAGACGCCGAAGACGTCCTGGAATACGAACGACGACCCGGAGATGTACGCGAACAGCCCGGCGAACGCGAAGCCCTGCGTCAGCGCGTACCCGAGATAGACCCGGTCGGCGAGCAGCGACCGCATGGTCCGGACGGTGGCCCCCAGGCCACCGGTGCTGCGGCGCTCGGCCGGCAGCGTCTCCGGCAGGCGCAGCGCGACGGCCACGGCGAGCACCGCCCCGATGACGGCGAGCGCCACGAAGACCGCCCGCCACGAGCCGAACCGCAGCACCAGGCTGCCCACGCCCGGCGCCGCCACCGGTGCCACGCCGAAGACCAGGGTGAGCCGGGAGAAGTACTTCGCGGCGTCCCGTCCCGAGTAGAGGTCGCGGACCACCGCGCGGGCGACCACCACGCCCATGCCGCCGGCGACGCCCTGGGCGAACCGCGCGGCGGCCAGCAGCGGGGCGTTCGGCGCCGCGGCGCACGCCAGCGCCAGCACCGTGTACGCGACCACGCCGACCAGCACCGGACGGCGGCGCCCCCAGCGGTCACTGAGCGGACCGGTGACGAGCTGGCCCAGGGCGAGGCCGATCAGGCAGGTGGTCAGCGAGAGCTGGATGCCGGCCTGGTCGGCGCCGAGGTCGCGGGTCATGGCCGGGAACGCCGGCAGGTACATGTCCAGCGACAGCGGACCGATCGCGGTGAGCGTGCCGAGCAGCACCAGCAGCGTCACGCCGCCGGTGGACGCGGTGGTGCGGTCGGCGGCCGGGCGCGCGGCGGTCGGCGCGGCGTTGCTCACGAGTGGGTACCCCCTGGATCCGGTGCGTCCGGGTACCTTACATCTGTAGTCAGAACTATTGCGATGTGAGGCGGGTGACCCCCGTGGCGACGAACGAGCAGGTCGCGCGCGTCGGAGCGGTCGTGGGGGAGCTGCACCGCCTCCTGCGCCGCCGGACCGGGGCGCGCGTCGGACGAGACCCGCTGCCCGAGGCGCAGGTGGAGTTGCTGCTGCTGGTCCGGGAGACGCCGGGGATCAGCGGCAAGGAGGTGGCCCGGCGCCTCTGCACCGCGCCCAACACGGTGAGCACGCTGGTCCGCGACCTCACCGACGCCGGGCTGCTGGCCCGTGACCGCGACCCCGGCGACCGCCGGGTGCTGCGGCTGCGCGTGACCGAGGCCGCCCGGGCCCGGATGGCCGACTACGAGACCAACCGCGCCGCGCTGCTCGACGAGGCACTGGCCGAGCTGGACCCGGCGGCGCGGGAGGCGATCCTGGCCGCCGCCCCGCACCTCGACGCACTGCTCGGCGCCCTGCGGGGACACGCCCGCCCCGGGCCGGCCCCCGGAAACCCGGTGGCCGCGGCGCCGGCCCGCCCCGCATGATCACCGGATGGCCCTGCACCAGGACGAGATACCCGTGGACGACCAGGTCGTCCGGGCGCTGCTGGCCGGCCAGCGCCCCGAGTGGGCCGCGCTGCCGCTGACCCCGGCCGGGGCCGGGACCGACAACACGATGTACCGGCTCGGCGCCGACCTGCTCGTCCGGCTGCCGCGCACCGCCGAGAAGGCCGGTGCCCTGCGCAAGGAACAGCAGTGGCTGCCCCGGCTCGCGCCGCTGCTGCCGTACCGGGTGCCGGAACCGGTGTACGCCGGCGTCCCGGCCGACGCCTTCCCGCTGCCGTGGTCGGTGCAGCGGTGGATACCGGGCGACGAGGTCCGGTCCGGCACGGTCGAGGACTGGGCCGCCCTCGGCGCCGACCTGGCCGCGTTCGTCAGGCACCTGCACGCGACCGACCTGCTCGGCGCGACCCGCGCGGGCCCGCTCAGCGGATACCGCGGCGGCAGCCTCCATCCCTGCGACACGTGGATCTCCGCGGCGCTCGACGACTGCCGGAACCGGATCGGCGACGAGACGGACGTCGACACCCTGGACCGGCTCTGGCGGGACGCCCTCACCCTGCCCGAACCGGACGGCCCGCACGTCTGGCTGCACGGCGACCTCAAGCCCACCAACCTGCTGGTGCACGACGGCCGGCTGCGGGCGGTCATCGACTTCGGCGGCCTGACAGTCGGGCACCCCGACGCCGAACACGCGCCGATCTGGGACCTTCCGCCGCAGGCCCGGCACGCCTACCGGGAGGCGCTCGGCGTGGACGACGTGACCTGGGCGCGGGCCCGCGCCTGGGCACTCGGGGTGGCGGCCAGCGGCGTCTCCTACTACTGGGACACGTTCCCGGCGTTCGTCGCCGAGTGCCGCAACCGTCTCCGGGAGATCCTCGCCGACGCCGGCTGAGCCCGGGCGCCGGTCAGGCCGTGCCGTCCAGCTCCGCGTAGCCGCGGCGGGCAGCGATCAGGCCCGGCCGGGCGCCGAACGGCGACTCGGCCGCCACCCGCTCCGGCGGGGCGCTGCCGGTGTGCCCGGCGCGGATCAGCCACGCCTGCCGCGCGAGCTGCGCGTGCTGCTCGCGGACGAAGTCCACGCCGACCGGCTCGCCGTGGCCGGGCACCACCACCGTCGCGGGCGTGGTCAGCCGCAGCAGGTCGGCCAGCGCGTCCGGCCACTTCAGGGGGTACGACTCCTCGAACGCCGGTGGCCCGCTCTGCTCCACCAGGTCGCCGGCGACCAGCACGTCCGCGTCGGGCACGTGCACCACCAGATCGGCGTCGGTGTGCCCGTGCCCGGGATGGCGCAGCACCACCCGCCGGCCGCCGACGTCGAGCACCGTCTCCTCGTGCACCTCGTGCGTCGGCGCCCGCAGTTCGGTACGCGCCAGCTCCTCGGCCAGCGCCGGGTGGCCGGCACGCATCTCCTCGTACGCGGCGCGGCGCACCGCGTCGGACCGGTCCCGCAGCGCCGCCGCGGCCTGGGCCTGCGCGTAGATCGCGGTGTCCGGCCCGGCCAGCGTGGCGTTGCCGAAGCAGTGGTCGAAGTGGTGGTGCGTGTTCACGATCGTCCACGGGTACGGCGTCACCGCCCGCGCCGCCTCCGCCAGCTCCCGGGCCTGCCCGGCGGTCGAGAGCGTGTCCACGAGCAGCGCCGCGCCGTCACCGGCCACCAGCACGACGTTCACCGCGAGCGTCGGCTCGCGCAGCACGTGCACCCCGGCGGCGACCTCGGAGAACCCGGCCGTCATGACTGGCGCACGGCCCGCTCGACGAAGCGCTGCCGGTCGACGAGCACCCGCTCGACCCGGCCCTGCGCCGCCACGGTGGGCCCGTCGGTGACTGTCACGTCGAAGACGAGTCGCTTCCCGTCGACCTTCACCAGCTCGGCGTGGGCGGCCACGGTACGACCGACCGGCGTGGCCGCGCGGTGCTCCAGCTCCACCCGCACGCCGACAGTGGTCGACCCGGACGGCATCCGGGTCGCGGTGGCGGCCACCGTCGCGGCCTCGGCCAGCGCCAGCACCCGGGGTGTGCCGAGCACCGGCACGTCCCCGGAACCGACCGCCTGCGCGGTGTCGGCGTCGGTCACTGTGAGCTCGACCCGGGCGGTCAGGCCCGGCGTGAAGGGCGACTCCGGCTGCTCCTGCATGCGGCCGAGCCTAGTGCAGCCGACCCGCGGCCGTCCGGCGTCCGGGCCGCCGCCGGTCCGGTCACCACCGCCCGCCCGCATGCCCGCCCGTCGCCCGCCGTTAACCTTGTCCGCGATGGCCGAGCTGACACAATCTCCGACCCCCGCCCCCGACGCGACCACCGAATCGCCCGACGGTGGGCGCCGCCGTGTGATCGCGATGACCATCTGGGGCGTCGCCTTCGTCGTCGCCTGGCTCGCCATCGGCCTGCCCACCGACCCGGCGTACGCGTTCCTGTGGATCTGGGCCGGCACCGTCGCGTGGAACTCGGCCCGCCCGTGGCTCAGCCACCTGCGCTTCGCCCGGGACTGGATCCCGGTGGTGCTGCTGCTCGCCGCGTACAACCTGTCCCGCGGGTTCGCCGACAACGGCGCCACCCCGCACGCGATGGAGCTGATCGTCGCCGACCGCTTCCTCACCGGATGGCTCACCGGCGGCGAGGTGCCGACGATCTGGCTCCAGGAGCGCCTGTACGACGCGTCCGAGGTGCGCTGGTGGGACGTGCTGGTGAGCTGGATCTACTTCTCGCACTTCGTGGCGACGTTCGCCGCCGCCGCGGTGCTGTGGATGCGCAACCGGCGGCGCTGGATCGCGTACATGTCGCGCTGGGGCTTCCTGTGCGCGGCCGGCCTGGTCACCTACTTCGCCTACCCGGCCGCGCCGCCGTGGTGGGCGGCGCAGAACGGCCTGCTCACCGAGGTCGCGCGGATCTCCACCCGGGGCTGGAAGGAGATCGGCATGCACGGCGCGGGCAACCTGCTCAACGCCGGGCAGATCGCCTCCAACCCGGTGGCCGCGATGCCGTCGCTGCACACCGCGTTCGCGCTGTTCGTGGTGCTGTTCTTCATGCGGTCGGTGCGCAAGCGCTGGTGGCCGCTGATGCTGGCGTATCCGCTGGCCATGACGTTCACGCTGATGTACAGCGGCGAGCACTACCTGATCGACGTGCTGGTCGGCTGGGCGTACGTGGGCATGACGTTCCTGGTGGTCGGCCTGGCCGAGCGCTGGTGGGCGGCGCGGCAGGCCCGGCGTGCCGGTGAGCCCGCCGTCGCCGCAGGTGCCCCGTCCGCCGACGGCGACACCGCCGCCGACACCCCGGACCGCGCCGCCGACGACCGGGACGCGGTGCCCGCCGAGCGCCGGTAGGCCCCCCGCCGCCGTCACGGGCGGCCGGGTCGTCTGCGCGCCGCCGTGGTTCGCCGTGGCGTCGCGGCCGCCGGGGTCAGCGGCCGCTGTCGGTACGGCGGGCGGCGCGCGACCGCTCGGTCAGCTCCGCGGCCAGCTCCCACGCGTCGGCCAGATCCCGGTCGACAGCCGCCGCCCCGGCCCCACCGGCGGTGTCCGCGTGCACGGTGGCCAGCCGCAGCAGCCGCTGCACCGGGCCGCGGGTGACGCGCACGCTCTGGATCCGGGCGTACGGCACCAGTGTCAACTGCCTGGTCAGCAGCCCGGAGCGGGCCACGAAGACCCGCTCGTCGAGACCGGCGCCGACCACCTTGCGGCTCAGCGGGCGCAGCCACCGGGCCCGTGACGGGGGCGGTGTGGCGGGCAGCGCGTCCAGCCGTACGCCGGGCAGCACCTCCGCCACGACCATCGCGCCGGTGCCCGCGTCGCCGACCGGCAGCAGCCGGTCCGGGCGGTTGCGGTCGTCCGGCTCACCGGCCGAGTAGCCGGCCACCTCCAGCCGCAGCCGCAACCACCCCTTCATCCGCCAGAGCAGCGGCCAGGTCGCCCGTACGGTCTGCACCCGGTGCAGCGGCACGGTCTGCATCCGCGTCTCCAGCAGCCCGTTGTGCACGCGCAGCGTGCCGTCGTCCCGGTCGAGCCGGAAGCTCCAGTCGTCGAGCACCCGGCGGATCGGTTGCAGCACCACGCCCGCCATCGCGGTGAGCGTGCTCGCCACCGCGATGAACGACCACGAGCCCTCGGAGAGGAACTGGGCGCCGACGAACACCAGGCCCAACGGCAGCAGGAACGCCTGCGGCGTGAGCAACTGGCTGATCAGCAGGTCCTGGTTGCGTACCGCGTGCAGCCGGCGCCCTTCCGGCACGGGCGCGACCGGCGCGCCGGGCTCGGCCGCCGGAACCGGCGCCGGGGCGGAGCGACCGGCCACCGCGAGCAGACGCTGCCGCAGCGCGGTGGCCTCGGCGACGCTGAGGTAGGCCAGGGGTGCCTCGGTCTTGCCCCCGCCGACCACCTCCAGCCGCAGCTCGGCCAGGCCGGTGAGCTGGGCCAGCAGCGGCCGGACCACCTCCACCGCCTGCAACCGCTCCAGCGGGATGGCCCGGGTACGCCGCCACAGCAGGCCCTCGTAGACCCGCAGCTCGCGGCCCACCAGGTGGTAGCCGGTGTTCCACCAGCTCACCACCGACAGCACCGTGGCGCCGAGCACGAAGACGGTGACCAGCACCGCGAACCAGCCGAACCCGACCCGCGACAGCGTCGACCAGGAGAGCCCGGCGATCACCACGACCAGCGACTTCGCGCCGTGCAGCGCCGGGCTGAGCGGATGCAGCCGCTGCCGGGGCTCCTCACCACCGGCGGGCGGCCCGGCCGCCGGACCCCACGGTCCCGGGTACGGCGGCAGCGGCGCGGGCCACGGCCCGGGCGCCGCGTCGGGTCCGGGCGGCGGCCCGTACCCGGGTGCCGCCGAGCCGGGCGGCCCGTAGCCGGGTGGCGGTGCGTACCCGGGAGGTGGCCCGTACCCGGTCGGAGGTCCGTAGCCGGGCGGAGGCCCGTACCCGGATGGTGGTCCGGGGACGGGCGGCGGTCCGTATCCCGGCGCGGGCGGCCACGGATACCCGTTGGGCTGCTGACCCGGAGCCGGTGGCTGCGCCGCGTCGGCCGGCGTGGGCGGGCCGGGCGTCGGCTCGGGCCGGTCGTCGTGGGGCGGCGGGGCGCCGGAGTCGCTCCGTTCGCTCACAGGCCCTCCGCCCGGTCCTCGCCCAGAGCGGTCAGCCGGTCGCGCAGCCGGGACGCCTCGGCCGGACGCAGGCCGGGCACCCGTGCGTCGCTCGCGGCCGCGGCCGTATGCAATTGCACGGTGGCGAGGTCGAAGGCGCGCTCCAGCGGACCCGCGCTCACATCGACGAACTGCATCCGCGAGTACGGCACGATGGACAACCGCCGCACCAGCAGGCCGTGCCGCACGAGCAGATCGTCGTCGCGCTCGGCGTACCCCCAGGCGCGGACCGCCCGCACGATGGTGACCGACCGCCAGACGCCCATCAGCACCGCCACGCCGACGGCGGCGCCGAGCAGCCAGTGCCCGGACAGCGCCCAGGCCACGCCGAGCACCACGAGCGCCACGGCCAGCCCGATGCCGAGCCGGATCAGCTCCACCCAGATCAGGTCGCGGGAGATCGGCTGCCAGCGGACCGTGTCCGGCCAGGGCTCCAACGCGCTGCGCGAGGCGGGCGGGAGGCCGGCCGGGCCGTCACCGCTCACCGGGAGGACCTGCCGTGCTCGCCGCCGGTACGGGCTCGGGTCATCTGCTCGCTCACGCTTCGAGCGTAGGCGATCAGGGCAGCGGGACCACCTCGCGGAGGAAGCCGCGTGCGTCGAGGAAGTCACCGAGGGAGCCCCGGTGGTCCGGGCAGGCCAGCCAGGTCTTGCGCCGGTCGGGCGCGTGCAGGCGGGGATTGTGCCAGCGGAGCTGGAAGGCGGCGGGCGCGCGACACCCCCGCGCCGAGCAGATCAGCGTCTCGTCCGGGGTGGTGGGAGTCGTCACCGGGGCGAGTCTAGAGGCCGCACGCCGGGAGTTTTAGCGCCGGGCGGCCACGGGGGGAGCCGCCCGGCGACGGGGTGAATCGTACACACTGCGGACCCCTTGTTGTCCACCCGTGTTCAGCGTTTCCCGCGCGGCGGGACGGCGTGGCCGGACGGCGCGGCGAAAATCGTGCCTCTCCCACCCTCGGCTCTCAGCGAGGCATGACAGTCTTGATACGCACCACGCCGCGACGACGAACCTGCTGTGGAGGACCGGTGGCCCAGCCGACCACACCCGACGTGCCGAACCCGACCGAGGTGGCGCCGGACGCGCCGCCCCCGGCGGGCACCACCCCGGCACAGGACGCCACGCTGCTGGAGCGGGCGCTGTTCGAGACCAAGCGGGTGATCGTCGGCCAGGACCGGATGGTCGAGCGGATGTTCGTCGCGCTGCTGGCGCGCGGTCACTGCCTGCTGGAGGGCGTGCCGGGGGTGGCCAAGACGCTCGCCGTGGAGACCCTGGCCCGGGTCGTCGGCGGCTCGTTCGCCCGGGTCCAGTTCACCCCCGACCTGGTGCCCGCCGACATCATGGGCACCCGGATCTACCGGCAGTCCAGCGAGAAGTTCGACGTCGAGCTGGGCCCGGTCTTCGTCAACTTCCTGCTCGCCGACGAGATCAACCGCGCGCCCGCCAAGGTCCAGTCGGCGCTGCTGGAGGTGATGAGCGAGCGGCAGGTCTCCATCGGCGGCGAGAGCCACCCGGTGCCCGACCCGTTCCTGGTGATGGCCACCCAGAACCCGATCGAGCAGGAGGGCGTCTACCCGCTGCCGGAGGCACAGCGGGACCGGTTCCTCATGAAGATCGTCGTGGGCTACCCGACCGACGCCGAGGAGCGCGAGATCGTCTACCGGATGGGCGTGGCACCGCCCGAGCCGGCCCGGGTGTTCGACACCCCGGACCTGGTCGCCCTCCAGCACAAGGCCGACCAGGTGTTCGTGCACAACGCGCTGGTCGACTACGCGGTCCGGCTGGTGCTCGCCACCCGGGCGCCGGCCGAGCACGGCATGCCCGACGTGGCTCAGCTCATCCAGTACGGCGCCAGCCCGCGCGCGTCGCTCGGGCTGGTCCGGGCCACCCGCGCGCTGGCGCTGCTGCGCGGGCGGGACTACGCGCTGCCGCAGGACGTGCAGGACATCGCGCCGGACATCCTGCGCCACCGGCTGGTGCTCAGCTACGACGCGCTCGCCGACGACGTACCGGCCGACCACATCGTGCACCGGGTGATGTCGACCATCCCGCTGCCCGCCGTCGCGCCCCGCCAGCAGGCCACACCGCAGCCACCGGCCGTCCCGCACAACGGATGGCCCGGGCAGCGGCCGTGACCTCGCCCACCCCGCTGAGCGCCGCCGGCGACCGCTCGGGGGCCGCGCTGGCCCGGCTCCAGCTCATGGTCACCCGCAAGCTGGACGGGCTGCTCCAGGGCGACTACGCCGGGCTGCTGCCCGGACCGGGCAGCGAGGCGGGGGAGTCCCGGGAGTACCGGCCCGGCGACGACGTGCGCCGGATGGACTGGCCCGTCACCGCCCGCACCACCATGCCGCACGTCCGGCGTACGGTGGCCGACCGCGAACTGGAGACCTGGCTGGCCGTCGACATGTCGGCCAGCCTGGACTTCGGCACCGGCCGGTGGCTCAAGCGGGACGTGGCGGTCGCCGCGGTCGCCGCGCTGGCCCACCTCACCGTGCGGGGCGGCAACCGGATCGGCGCGGTGGTCGGCACCGGCGGACCGGGGACGATGCTGCGGCTGCCCGCCCGCTCCGGCCGCAAGGAGGCCCAGGGGCTGCTGCGGGCGGTCGCCGGCGCCGAGATCCGGCCCGGCCGCAGCGACCTCGGCGCGCTCGTCGACATGCTCAACCGCCCGCCCCGGCGGCGCGGCGTGGCGGTGGTGATCTCCGACTTCCTCGCGCCGCCGCAGCAGTGGGGCCGGCCGCTGCGTAAGCTGCGGGTCCGCCACGACGTGCTGGCCGTCGAGGTGGTCGATCCGCGGGAACTGGAACTGCCCGACGTGGGGGTGCTGCCGGTGGTCGACCCGGAGAGCGGTGAACTGCACGAGGTGCAGACCGCCGACCCGGGCCTGCGCCGCCGGTACGCCGAGGCGGCGGCCGCCCAGCGCGGGGCGATCGCCGCCGAGCTGCGCGCCGCGGGCGCGGCCCACCTGCGCCTGCGTACCGACCGAGACTGGCTGCTGGACATGGTGCGTTTCGTCGCCGCGCAGCGGCACGCCCGCACCAGAGGGACGACGCGATGATCCGTTTTCTGCAACCGTGGTGGCTGCTCGCCGTGCTGCCGGTGCTCGCCCTCGCCGCCGCGTACGTCTGGCGGCAACTGCACCGCCGGCAGTACGCGCTGCGGTTCACCAACGTCGACCTGCTGCGTACCGTCGCGCCCAAGGGACTGGGCTGGCGGCGGCACGTCGCGGCCACCGCGTTCCTGCTCTGCCTGCTGGTGCTGGCGACCGGGCTGGCCCGGCCGGCGATCGACACCCGGGAGCCGCTGGAGCGGGCCACGGTGATGCTCGCCATCGACGTGTCGTTGTCGATGCAGGCCGACGACGTGTCGCCGAACCGCCTGGAGGCGGCCCAGGAGGCTGCGAAGCAGTTCGTCGGCGAGCTGCCGGAGAGCTACAACCTGGGGCTCGTCTCGTTCGCCAAGTCGGCGAACGTCCTGGTGCCGCCGACCAAGGACCGGGCCGCCGTCACCACCGCCATCGACGGGCTGGTGCTGGCCGAGGCGACCGCCACCGGCGAGGCGGTCTTCACCTGCCTGGAGGCGATCCGCTCGGTGCCGGCCGACGGCGCCGCCGGCATCCCGCCGGCCCGGATCGTGCTGCTGTCCGACGGCTACCGCACGTCGGGCCGCTCGGTCGAGGAGGCCGCCGCGGCGGCGCAGGCGGCGAACGTGCCGGTGTCCACAATCGCGTTCGGCACCGACTCCGGGCAGGTCGACATCGGCGGGCAGCTCCAGCGGGTGCCGGTGGACCGCACCGCGCTGTCCCAGCTCGCGGAGACCACGCAGGGCTTCTTCTACGAGGCCGCGTCGGCCAGCGAACTGAAGCAGGTCTACCAGGACATGGGCAGCTCGATCGGCTACCGGACCGAGCCGCGCGAGATCACCCAGTGGTACGCGGGGATCGCGTTGCTGCTGGCGCTGTGCGCGGGCGGGCTGAGTCTGCTCTGGACGTCCCGGCTGGTCTGAGCCGGAACCGGCCGGCGGTGGTCAGTGACCGCCGCCGGCCAGCACGAACAGGACGGCCACCCAGACGGCGGCGAGGGTGAAGCCCAGCGGGGCGACGTAACGGCTCATGAGTGTGCTCCGTGGCGACGGTCGGCCGGTGAGGGCCGTGGAGGGTCGGGGCGTACGCGCACGAAGTCGTGACCGGGTGCTCCGCCGCGCGGCAGGCCACACCCCGGCGTGGTCGCCGGGAAGCGGATGCGGTGCGGAGGGCGGGAAGCGGGTCAGCCGGGTGGACCGAGCCGTGGCTCAGCGGGGCTGACGGTGGGCCCGGCCACGACTGGGAGGATCGCTATCTCGCACAGCGATCACCTCCTGCGGTCGGCGGGGCCCGGAGCGGGCACGGAGCGGCCCGTAGACGCGATCATCGTACACCGGGGGTGTGGGTGTCGCGCGCGCGGCCGGCAGCCTCCGCGGACCCCCGCCGACGTCGGCCGGGGTGGGCCCTGTGACCTGCGCGGGTTAGCGCTTACCTGTCGGTAACCCCTAGGCTCCGACCGACCGAGAGATCACTGGAGCAGAGGGGGATCCGTGGCCCGAACCGTGCTGGTGACCGGCGGGAACCGGGGGATCGGCCTGGCCATCGCGCAGGCGTTCGCCAAGCAGGGCGACCGGGTGGCGGTGACGTACCGGAGCGGCGAGGCTCCCGACGGCCTGTTCGGGGTGCGGTGCGACGTGACCGACGCCGAGTCGGTCGACGCCGCGTTCACCGCGATCGAGGCCGAACTCGGCCCGGTGGAGGTGCTGGTCGCCAACGCCGGCATCACCGACGACACGCTGATCATGCGGATGTCCGAGGAGCAGTTCGCGCGCGTCCTCGACACCAACCTGACCGGCTCGTTCCGGGTCGCCAAGCGGGCCTCGACGAAGATGCTCCGCGGCCGCTGGGGCCGGATGATCTTCATTTCCTCGGTGGTCGGCCTCTCCGGCGGCGCGGGCCAGGTCAACTATGCGGCCAGCAAGGCCGGCCTGGTCGGCGTGGCCCGCTCGATCACCCGCGAGCTGGGCACCCGCAACATCACCGCGAACGTGGTGGCGCCCGGCTTCATCGACACCGACATGACAGCGGGCCTGCCCGAGGAGCGCAAGGCGGAGATCCGCAAGTCGATCCCGGCCGGCCGGATGGCCACCCCGGACGAGGTCGCGGGCGTCGTCACCTGGCTCGCCTCGGACGCGGCCGGATACGTCACCGGCGCCGTCATCCCGGTCGACGGCGGCCTCGGCATGGGCCACTGAGCAGAGCACGGAGGAGACACGCAATGTCCGGACTTCTCGCCGGTAAGCGGCTGCTGGTCACCGGCGTCATCACCGACGCGTCGATCGCCTTCTCGGTGGCGAAGCTCGCCCAGGAGAACGGCGCCCAGGTCGTGCTCACCGGCTACGGCCGGCTCTCCCTGGTGGAGCGGATCGCCAAGCGGCTGCCCGAGCCGGCGCCCGTGATCGAGCTGGACGTCAGCAACGAGGAGCATCTGGCCGGGCTGGCCGACAAGGTGCGCGAGCACGTCGACGGCCTGGACGGCGTCGTGCACTCGATCGGGTTCGCCCCGCAGAGCTGCCTCGGCGGCGGTTTCCTCGACGCCCCCTGGGCGGACGTGGCGACAGCGCTCCAGGTCTCCACCTACTCGTACAAGTCCCTCGCCATGGCCGCGCTGCCGCTGATGTCCGCCGGGGGCGCCGTGGTGGGTCTCACGTTCGACGCCACCAAGGCGTGGCCGGTCTACGACTGGATGGGCGTGGCCAAGGCCGGGCTGGAGTCCGCCTCCCGCTATCTGGCGCTGCACCTGGGCAAGCAGGGCATCCGCAGCAACCTGGTCGCGGCCGGCCCGCTGCGGACCATCGCGGCCAAGTCCATCCCCGGCTTCGACCGGTTCGAGGACGCCTGGACCGAGCGCGCCCCGCTGGGCTGGAACCTCACCGACCAGGAGCCCGCCGCGCGGGCCTGCCTGGCGCTGCTGTCCGACTGGTTCCCGGCCACCACCGGCGAGATCGTCCACGTCGACGGCGGCTACCACGCCATCGGCGCCTGAGATGTAAGGAAGGGCCCCTTCTTAACGCCTCGTGCAGCGGAAGGGGCCCTTCTTAACACGTCGCGGCCCGGGTGGTCACCACACCGACCAGGGGGCGTCGCCACGCCGTGACGGCGGGCGAGGAAGAATGGCCCCATGGCGTACGACGCGTTGATGCTGGTCTCCTTCGGTGGCCCGGAGCGGCCCGAGGACGTTCTCCCGTTCCTCCAGAACGTGACCCGGGGGCGGGGGGTGCCCCCGGAGCGACTCGCCGAGGTCGCCGAGCACTACCTGCACTTCGGCGGGGTGTCGCCGATCAACCAGCAGTGCCGCGACCTGCTCGCCGCGATCCGCGAGGACTTCGCCGCCAACGGCGTCGACCTCCCGGTCTACTGGGGCAACCGCAACTGGGATCCGATGCTCGCCGACACCGTCGCGCGGATGCGCGACGACGGGATCACCCGGGCGCTGGCGTTCGTGACGAGCGCGTACGGCGGCTACTCGTCCTGCCGGCAGTACCAGGAGGACATCGCCTCGGCCCGCGCCGCGGTCGGCCCGGACGCCCCGCTGATCGAGAAGCTGCGCCAGTTCTGGGATCACCCCGGCTTCATCGAGCCGCACGCCGACGCGGTCCGCGCCGCGCTGGCCCAGCTCGACCCGGCGAAGCGGGACAGCACCCGGCTGGTCTTCACCGCGCACTCCGTACCGATGTCGGCGGCGGCCACCGCCGGCCCGCACGGCGGCCGCTACACCGCCCAGCTCGAGGAGGTCGCCCGGCTGGTGCACGCCGCGGCCGCGCCCGACCTGGCGTACGACCTGGTCTGGCAGAGCCGGTCCGGGCCGCCGCAGGTGCCGTGGCTGGAGCCGGACGTCAACGACCACCTGGCCACGCTGCCCGAGCAGGGCGTGACGAGCGTGGTGGTCAGCCCGATCGGGTTCGTCTCCGACCACCTGGAGGTGGTGTGGGACCTGGACACCGAGGCGCTGGAGACGGCCAAGCAGCTCGGCCTGGACTTCGTCCGCGCCGGCACCCCGGGGGTCGACCCGCGGTTCGTGGCGATGGTCCGCGAGCTGGTCGGAGAGCGCACCGCCCCGGACGGGGAGCGGCTGCGCCGCCGCCTCGGCGAGCTGCCCGCCTGGGACACCTGCCCGGCGTTGTGCTGCGTGCCCCCGGCCCGCCGGCCCTGAGCCCGACCCGACGACACCCCTGGGGACGACACGATGCTTGACCGCAAGCCGGTGCAGAGCTGGCTCACCGACATGGACGGCGTGCTGGTGCACGAGGGGCAGCCGGTGCCCGGTGCCCCGGAGTTCGTCAAGAAGCTGCGCGCCTCCGGCAAGCCGTTCCTGGTGCTGACGAACAACTCCATCTACACCCCGCGCGACCTCCAGGCCCGGCTGGCCCGGATGGGGCTGGACGTGCCGGAGGAGGCGATCTGGTCCTCGGCGCTGGCCACCGCCCAGTTCCTGGCCGACCAGCGGCCGGGCGGCACCGCGTACGTGATCGGTGAGGCCGGCCTGACCACGGCGCTGCACGCGGTGGGGTACATCCTGAGCGACTTCGCCCCGGACTACGTGGTGCTGGGGGAGACGCGCACCTACAGCTTCGAGGCGATAACCAAGGCGATCCGGCTGATCAACGACGGCGCCCGGTTCATCTGCACCAACCCTGACGCCACCGGCCCGTCGGTGGAGGGCGCGTTGCCGGCTGCCGGTTCGGTGGCGGCGATGATCTCGAAGGCGACAGGCGTCGACCCGTACTTCGTGGGCAAGCCCAACCCGATGATGATGCGCTCGGCGCTGAACACCATCGACGCGCACTCCGAGTCGACCGCGATGATCGGCGACCGGATGGACACCGACATCCTGTGCGGCCTGGAGGCCGGACTGGAGACGATCCTGGTGCTCACCGGCATCAGCAGCCGGACCGAGGCGGAGCGGTACCCGTACCGTCCGTCGCGGATCGTCGACTCGGTGGCCGACCTGATCGACGAGGTCTGAGCCGGGGGTCTGCGGTGCTAGAGCCGCAGCGGCGCGTTGCAGGCGGCCACCAGGGCCTGCCGGCACGCGGTGGTGAGCGGACGCAGCGCCGCGTCCCGCTGCTGCGCCTCGTAGGTGTTGACCGCGCCGCCCGGTGCGCTCTCCCCGGCCAGCGCGAGCACCCGGTCCAGTACCGCGGCGCGGGCGAACAGGCGGCGGGCCCGCGGATCGAAGCCGGGCGGCAGGTCGGTGGCGCCGTCCGGGCGGCGCAGCGCGGCGAGCGCACCGGCCAGCTCCGGCCGCCACTGCGCGACGTCCAGCCGGGTCAGCGTCGCGGTGGTCTCGGCCAGCACGGCGGCGAGTTCGGCCTCGGCCTCCGCCGCACCCGGGGTGGCGAGCGACGCCTTCGGTGCGTCCGCCGGCAGCGGATGGACCCGCCAGAGCACCGTCTCCCAGGTCATCCCCGAGCCGGACGTGTGCGTACGGACCTCGGGCACCAGCCCCATCCCGCTCGCCACCACCGCCTCGCCCGCCACCAGCGCCGCCCCGGCGAATGCGCCCGGGCCGGGCAGGCCGCGCGGGTCGCCGGGCGCGGGCAGCACCAGGCGGATGTCGTCGGGTGAATGCTTGGCGAGGCTGGGCAGGGCCTCCCGCAGCGACACGTCGGTCCAGGTGCCGGGGGCGTCGGCGACGAGGTGCTCCTCGTCGCCGGCGACGGCGTCGGCCACCTCGTCGAACGGCACCAGGCCGGCTCGCCAGGCACGCACCCAGGCGACGAACCGGCTCGACCGGCGCGCAGCCAGCGTGGCCGCGCCCGTTGCGGGGGAGGACATGCGGAAAGGGTACGTGCTCCGCGCCGCTGCTGTCTCGGCTGCCGCACCGGCGGCGCGACCTGGCCCCAACTACCCCCTTCGCACCGTTTCGTGCCGACGGATGACGGCCCGGTCGGCGCGTCGCCGGGCGACACGCCGGGGCACTGGTTAGCGTCAGCGGCATGGCGGGGCGATACGACGGGGACGTGCTGGCCGGCGACTGGCGACGACGGAAGGTGACCCCCGAGGTCGACGCCGAATCCGACCTGGTGGTCGAGGACGCCGACTCCGGATTCTGCGGCGCCGTCGTCGGCTTCGACTCCGGCGCGGTGGTGCTGGAGGACCGGCACGGCCGGCGGCGCAACTTCCCGCTGCTGCCCGCCGCGTTCCTGCTCGACGGCAAGCCGGTCACGCTACGACGGCCGGTCCGCGTCCCGGTGCCCGCCGCGCGCCGGCGTACCGCGTCCGGGTCGATCGCTGTGGACGGCGTACGGGCGCAGGTCGCCAAGGCCAGCCGGATCTGGGTGGAGGGCGTGCACGACGCCGCGCTGGTCGAGCGGATCTGGGGCGACGACCTGCGCATCGAGGGCGTGGTGGTGGAACCGCTGGACGGCATCGACGCGCTCGCCGACGAGGTGCGCGCGTTCGGCCCCGGCCCGGGGCACCGGCTCGGCGTGCTCGTCGACCACCTCGTGCCCGGCTCGAAGGAGAGCCGCATCGTGGCCCGCGTGAACTCGCCGCACGTGCTGGTGACCGGGCACCCGTACGTCGACGTGTGGCAGGCGGTACGCCCGGCGGCGCTCGGTATCGCGGCGTGGCCCGTGGTGCCTCCGGGGCGGCCCTGGAAGGAGGGCGTCTGCGCGGCGCTCGGTGTGGGCGAGCCGGCCGACATGTGGCGGCACATCCTGTCCCGGGTGGACAGCTTCGCCGACGTGGAGACGCCGCTGATCAACGCGATGGAGCGCCTGATCGATTTCGTCACCGAGCCCGGGTGATCAGTCGCTGCCCGGTCGTGGTCGCTCTCCGGGCTGTGCTTGCTGTCAGGGTTGTGGTTGCGGTTGGGGTCCGGGGGCGACCGTGCCCGGCTCCGGACGGTCAGGCTTGATCCCTGCGCCGGTCACGGTCGCCCCCGGACCCGTCGTGGGTC
>NZ_LEKG01000117.1:0-23509 GCF_001029515.1 Micromonospora sp. RV43
GGCGGGCGATCTGGTCGCTGCGTTCGGGGATGACGTGCCGGATCCCGCGTTGGCGCAGGGCTCGACGGGTGGAGTCATGGGCGTAGCCCTTGTCCGCGATCAGCACGTCCGGTGGCAGCGGGGTGAGGTCGGCGAAGATCGAGGCGCCGTCGCAGCCGACGTGCAGCGGATACCAGCGCGGCGTACCCGGCGGGCGCTGACCGCAGATGCCCTTGAACGTCTGCACGTCGAGCAGGCGTACGTGCGTCGGGTCGGCCACCGCGTTGACGTGCCGCCACCAGGGACTCATCACGTGCAGCACCCCGCCGGGACGCAGCGCCCGGTGGCACTCGTCGAACAGCGGCAGGAAGTCGATCAGATGCTCGACGATGTGCACCGCGAAGAACACGTCCACCGAGTCGTCGCGCAGCGGCAGCGAGCCGGCCAGGTTGGCGACCGCGTTCACCCCCGGCGCCGGATAGATGTCCAGTCCCAGGTTGCCCGGCCACTGCTTGGTCGCACCGCAGCCCAGGTCGACCACCACCGGCGCCCGTCCGGCCACGCTGACCCGGCACCAGACGCCGAGTACGCCGGACAGCCGACCGATCAGCTCCCGTACCAGCCGTAGCTGTTCCGGGTCGGCGACCTCGCCGGTCAGGTGCGCCACCCCACGGTCGAAGCGCACCTCGACCGCCGTTCCGCGCAGCCGCTCGTCGTGCCGGACCATGTCGGCCCACGCCTCGGCGAGGAAGCCGTCGGTCTGCCGGAGTCGCTCACCCGAGAGCGCGGTCTGCCCCATCGCCACCATGCGCCACCTCCGGCGGCCCGTTACCCCCGATTCACCCCAATATGCCCCCAGGCACCGAGCCCGCCCCCCGTCACAAATTGATCAAGGAGTTTGTGTCCTGCCAGAGTCGCCCCGCCGACCTCGGTGATCAAGGAGTTCGTGTCCTGTTTCGAGCGCGACGTTGACACAAACTCCTTGATCGCCGGGGCGGCGGTCGGGGTGTGTGCGCCGATGCCGACTCCCGTGCCTCCCGTCGCCGTCGATCTTGCACTTGCCGCCCGGACCAAGCTCGCAAAAGGGGCACCTAGAGGGCGGCAACTGCAAGATCGACGGGAACAGGGCGGGGGCGGGCGGTCAGGGGGAGAGGGTTCGGCGGACTGTGCGGGAGCCTCGCATGCGCTGGCGCGGCTGGGCGGCTGCTGCCTTCGGACGCTTGAGGTGGTAGCGGTGCAGCTCGTTGTTGCCCGGCAGCGACGGGTCCTCGCTCATCGCGACCAGTTCCCAGCCCTGGTCACCGGCCCGGTTCAGGTGGGCCAGCGCGGTGTCGCCGTACGGCGTCACGTCGATCATGGAGCCGTCCGGGCCGTACCAGATGAAGACGACCTCCCACCCGGCGTCGGTGGCGGCGGCCTGGCGGCGGCGGACCAGCAGCGCGTACTCCCACTTGAGCATGCGCTCATTGTGGACCCGCGTGCGCCGGTCGGCACGGATCAGTGTTCGGCGATCCGTCCGCCCGCCACGCGCAGCCGCCGGTTCACGCTCACCGCGTCGAGCATCCGCCGGTCGTGGGTCACCAGCAGCAGCGTTCCCGGGTAGCTCGCCAGCGCCGACTCCAACTGCTCGATCGCGGCCAGGTCGAGGTGGTTCGTCGGCTCGTCGAGCACCAGCAGGTTGACGCCCCGGCCCTGGAGCAGGGCCAGCGCGGCCCGGGTCCGCTCGCCGGGGGACAGCGTCGCCGCCGGCCGCAGCACATGCTCGGCGCGCAGCCCGAACTTGGCCAGCAGCGTCCGCACGTCCGCCGGGGCGAGATCGGGTACGGCGCCGCCGAACGCCTCCAGCAGCGGCTGGTCGCCGAGGAACAGTCCCCGGGCCTGGTCGACCTCGCCGACCACCACACCGGGGCCGAGCGCAGCGTGTCCCTCGTCCAGCGGCAGCCGCCCGAGCAGCGCGGCGAGCAGGGTGCTCTTGCCGGAGCCGTTCGCCCCGGTGATAGCCACCCGGTCGGCCCAGTCGATCTGGAGGTCCACCGGGCCGAGCGTGAAGCCGCCACGGCGTACCACCGCTTGCCGGAGCGAGGCCACGACGGCGCCGGCGCGGGGCGCGGCGGCGATCTCCATCCGCAGTTCCCACTCCTTGCGCGGCTCCTCGACCACGTCCAGCCGCTCGATCAGCCGGGCGGTCTGCTTGGCCTTCGCGGCCTGCTTCTCGGTCGACTCGGCGCGGTACTTGCGGCCGATCTTGTCGTTGTCGGTGGCCTTGCGGCGGGCGTTCTTGACGCCCTTCTCCATCCACGCCCGCTGGGTGCGGGCGCGCGCCTCCAGGTCGGCCTTCGTGTCGGCGTACTCCTCGTACTCCTCGCGGGCGTGCCGGCGCGCCACCGCGCGCTCCTCCAGGTAGGCCGCGTAGCCACCGCCGTAGTGCTTGACCTGCCGCTGGTGCAGGTCCAGCTCGACGATCCGGTTGACGGTGCGGGTGAGGAACTCCCGGTCGTGGCTGACCAGCACGGTCCCGGCGCGCAGGCCGGTGACGAAGCGTTCCAGCCGGTCCAGCCCGGCCAGGTCGAGGTCGTTGGTGGGCTCGTCGAGCAGGAAGACGTCGTACCGGCTGAGCAGCAGCGACGCGAGCCCGGCGCGGGCGGCCTGCCCGCCGGACAGGCCGGTCATCGGGTGGTCCAGGCCGACGTCGAGACCCAGCTCCGCCGCGACCTGCTCGGCCCGCTCGTCCAGATCCGCGCCGCCGAGGCCGAGCCACCGTTCCAGGGCGTTCGCGTACGCGTCGTCGGCGCCCGCTGACCCGGCGGTGAGCGCCTCGGTGGCGGCATCAAGCGCGGCCTGCGCGGCGGTCACCCCGGTCCGCCGGGCCAGGAAGCCGCGGACCGTCTCGCCGGGCCGGCGCTCCGGCTCCTGCGGCAGGTAGCCGACAGTCGCCGTGGGCGGGCTCAGCGCCACCGAGCCCGGCTCGCGGGGGGCAAGACCGGCGAGGGTACGCAGCAGCGTGGACTTCCCCGCGCCGTTGACCCCGACCAGCCCCACCACGTCGCCGGGCGCGACGACGAGGTCGAGGTCTTCGAAGAGGAGGCGGTCACCGTGGCCGGCGGTGAGGTCCTTGGCGATCAACGTGGCGCTCATCAGGTGGTCGAGCCTACCGGCGGGCGTATCCGGATTACCGTGACCCGCGCTCGCGGCGGCGCCGGTCTGAGGGAGACTCACAGCCGTGGTGACCACACTGGCGATCGACTGTGGTGGCGGCGGGATCAAGGCCTCCGTACTGGATGCCGCCGGAACCATGCGCGCGCGGCCGTTGCGCGTGCCCACGCCGTACCCGTTGCCGCCCGGCCTGTTCGTCAAGACGCTGCTGGATCTCGGCGCCCGCCTGCCCACGGCGGACCGGCTCACCGTCGGCATGCCCGGCATGATCCGGCACGGCGTCGTGGTGGCGACGCCGCACTACGTGACCCGTTCCGGGCCGCGCAGCCGCGTCGACCCCGAGTTGCTGGCCGAGTGGTCCGGGTACGACGCGCGCACCGCGCTCACCGAGGCGTTCGGCGTACCGGCGCTGGTGCTCAACGACGCCGAGGTGCACGGCGCGGGCGTGGTCGCCGGGACCGGCTGCGAGCTGGTGCTGACGCTCGGCACCGGGCTGGGCAGCGCGTTGTTCGACGGCGGGATGCTGGCACCGCACCTGGAGCTGTCGCACGCGCCGGTGCGGTGGAACACCACGTACGACACGTACGTGGGGGAGCCGGAACGACGGCGCCTCGGCGACGCGTTCTGGTCCCGGCGGATCCGGCAGGTGGTGGACGGCCTGCGGCCGGTGTTCCGCTGGGACCGGCTCTATCTCGGCGGCGGCAACTCCCGGCTGATCCGGCCCGAGCAGGTGGCCCGGATGGGCGACGACGTGGTGATCGTCCCCAACACGGCCGGAATCGTCGGTGGTGTCCGGGCCTGGGACCTGATCGGCGGCCGGTACGACCCGACCACCTGATCTTCGACCGCAGGAACACTCGCGCTTGCTCCGGTGTTGTGCCAGCGTCGGACCTAGGGCCTGGCGCGACACGAGGAGGTGGGTCGAGTGGATCTTCTGGCGGAGTACCGGCGGGCGACCATGTTCTTCGAAGCGGGTGACCCGACCGGAGCGGCCCGGCTGCTCGAACCGATCATCGAGGCCGAGCCGGACAACTCCTCGGTCCGGCAGCTGCTGGCCCGCGCGTACTTCCAGTCGGCCCAGCTCAACCGGGCCGAGGAGCAGCTGCGCGCGCTGGTCGACCGCGACCCGAGCGACCACTACGCGCACCACGTGCTCGGCCGCACGCTGGAGCGGATGAACCGGCCCGTGGACGCGCTGCGGCACCTGCGCATCGCGGCCGCGATGTACTCGACGAACACCGACTACGCCACCGCCCTGCGGCGGGTGGAGGGCAAGGTCGGTCGTTGACTGATCACGCGGAAGGGCAGCCCGGGCGGGCTGCCCTTCCGCGTACCTAGGATGGGACCGTGAAGCTCAAGCTCGACCTCCACGACATCTACAACAAGGGCCACGACATCGACCGCGCGTTGCGCGGGATCATGGACGAGGCGGTGGCGAAGAAGGCCACGCTCGTGGAGATCATCCCGGGCAAGGGGTCGGGCGCGCTGAAGAAGAAGGTGCTGCGCTTCCTCGACCAGAAGGACGTGAAGCAGCTCTACCACCGGGTCGAGAAGGACTCGAAGAACTTCGGCCGGCTGTTCGTGCACTTCCGCTGGAAGTAGCGGTACACGAGCCACGTCAACCGATCGACAACGTGAGGTGCAGAGGATGGACGAGCATGCCGGCAAGCAGGAGGGGCCGTCCGCAGAAGAACTCGCGAGCCGCACCAGGTGGTTTGAGCAGTACGTCGAGGCGTTGAACCAGCGATCTGTAGTGGCTGAAGCGGGTGGCGAACCCTACGCGTGCCCCTGCTGCCGGCACCCGACGCTCGAAGGGCGAGGTCAGTTCGAGATCTGCTTCGCCTGCGGTTGGGAGGACGACGGGCAGGACGACGAGGACGCTGACACGGTGCGGGGTGGCCCCAACGGTTCGCTCAGCCTGACGGATGCACGTCGTGCCTACGCCGAACGGCCGGTCAGTCTGTCGGATGCGCGGCGTGCCTATGCCGAGCGACGAGCCCGTTGGGAGCGCAGACGCCATCGATCAACGCCCGGGACGGCTTGACGTGCTCGGACGGCACAGCCGGTCACTTCCGCGCTCTCGCCGAGAGTCACGCAGGTCCTGATACCGATCTGTCATGTGGATCCCGAGACCGGACAACGCTCAGGCGCTCTGGGGTGGTGGCGCCATCGCGTCTGCTCACCTCGGTCAGGCCGCGGTGAGCACCGTTATGGGGAGGCCGAAGGTGGTTGTTCCGGGACCGTGCCCGATGCCGATCAGGACCCGGTTGCCGAGCGGAGCGGCCAGGCGCACCACCACCTCGCGCTCCTCGGCGTAGGCCAGCCGATAGCCGTCTCCGTCGCGGGCGACCTCCACCGGTTCGACGAGCACCGCCGTGTCCGTCTCGAACACCTCGGCGTCTGGGTAGTCGGCATATTGCGCGGGCGTTCCGATGAACCGGAACGTCAGAGTGCGCCCATCGTGCGCGAGCACGGCCTCCTCGTGATGAGCGGCTCCTACGCCGGGTGGCCGCCACGTCATCCGACGTTCGAAGTCCGGGTCCAGAGCGATGAACGGCCATCGCCGGTCGTCGGGGTGCATCATCCACGCCGGGAGTTCGCGAGTGCCTCGGTCGGTGGCGAACGGTCCGTTCGCCCGGATGATGTTCGCCAGCGGTCTCTGCGCCCCGCTCTGCACGTCACGGCAGTAGTCGACGGCGGCCGGCACGATCTCCGGCGGTAACTCGGACTCCGGGACGCCGGGGGCGTCGAACAACGACCGCCACTGCGTGTCCACCATGAGTCGGTCGAGCGCCGTGACGCCCATCGCTGTCAGCACGATCGGGCGCGGCTCGCGGTGAACGGGGAAACCGTCCCACATCGCCAGCGCCTGCCGTGCACGCTCCGGATCGCTTGGCACGTCGCCAGCCTAGCCACCTGTGGATACTTGGCGGCGTGTCCCAGTCGGCGAATCGCCCCCGCCGCACCGATACCGCTGGAGGTGGCCGTGCGTGATTCGCTCCAGCCCGCCGAAGCGGTGCTGCGTCAGGTCATCGGCCGGAACCTCGTCGCGGTCACCGAGGCCCGCCACTGGTCCGGCGGCCGGCGTAGTGGCGACGCGGAGAGCCTGTTGCACTTCTGGCTACATTTTCAGGGCGTGCCAGCCCTCATGGCCCATGGATCCGGCGAGTTGCTGCGCCTTCAGTTCACCGAGCCGTACGTCGCCTACGACATGGGGGAATACGGTGAGACCCGGGTCGGACCGGCACAACGTCCCGATTTACTGGCGCTGCTGCCGGGGCATCGGCTGCTGAACGCCGCGCCCATCCACGGCGGCACGACGCAGCCCGCAGGTCTCCTGCTGCGGTTCGATCATTGCAACCTGGTCGTCGCATCCCTGGGTGACGAGTGGCTGCTGCGCTTGGGAGATCACGAGTAGCCGGTTACGCCGGGCGGCCGCCGAACACCCAGTTGTGCACCTCCACCCCGGCGTACCGGTCGGCGGCCAGCACCGCCCGAGCCTGGTCCGGGTCGGCCGCTCGCACCAGCGCCGCCGTACCGAGCCACCTCGCGCCGTCGTCGGACAGCAGCGGCCCGTACGCGATCAGCTCGTCCTGCCGCTGCGGCAGCACCGGGCCGGTCCCCTGCTCCGGACCGAGGCCTAGCACCAGGTAGCGATTGCCGCCGGTCCGGCCGCCGGTGAAGTCCCACATGGTGCGGCCCAGCATGTTCCGCCACCGCCGCAGCATCACGTCCCGGTACGCGCCGGCCTGGTAGTTGGGCTCGTCGAAGGCGAACGTCCGGGCGGCGGCGGGGTCGGGCAGGCTCAGGATGTGCACGCTGCCGGTCGGCGAGCCGTCGTCGGCGAGGGTCGGGCCGCGAGCGATCATCTGCTCCGCGTACCCGTCCATGTAGGACCAGTGCTCCTCGATCAGCTCCTGGCGCAGAGTTGCCGAGTCGAGCCGATCGCGGTGGTAGCAGAAGAATTCCATGACCCGAGTCTCGCTGTCGATCGACAGGCGTAGCCACTTTTTTGTGGGTACTTGTCGGCGTGCGCGACCGCGACGAACCTGGTTGTGGGTGGAGGCGGAAAAGGACAGGTCAGGAGGCGGTGCGGGCTTCGGCGAGTTTGTCCAGGCGGCGGTGGCCCCAGTCGGAGAGAGGTGCCAGCGCCTCGGCCAGTTCGCGGCCGAACGTGGTGAGCGAGTACTCGGTCTTCAACGGCAGCACCTCGTACGCCTCCCGGTGCACCAGTCCGTCGCCCTCCATCTCCCGTAGCGCCTGAGTCAGCACCTTCTCGGTGAGGCCCGGAAGCTGCCGGCGCAGCTCTCCGGGGCGGCGCGGGCCGGATTCCAGCAGCCAGAGCAGAGCTGTCTTCCACTTGCCGTCGATCACGGCGATCGCGGCCGTCACTCCACAGACGTTCAGAGCCTGGGCCCGGCTGCGCGTCATCTGCGTCCGTTCGACAAGAGGAGTCTGCGTGAACACCAATCCCGACAAGTCTGTCACGGTGCTCGGTCTGGGACCGATGGGTCGTGCGTTGGCCGGCGCCTTCCTGAGCGCCGGAGTGCCGACGACGGTCTGGAATCGCACGCCCGGCAAGGATCGTGAGCTGGTCGAGCGGGGCGCGACGAGCGCCCGGACCGCCGAGGAGGCGGTCGCCGCGAGCGGGCTGACTGTGGTGTGCGTGGTGAACTACGACGCGTCGGACGCCATCCTGCGACGCGAGGCGGTGGCCGCCGCACTGACGGGCCGAACGGTCGTCAGCCTGACGGCCGACACCCCGGACCGGGCCCGGGACACCGCGCGGTGGGCGGCCGGACACGCCATCCGGTACCTGGACGGCGCGATCATGACGCCGACCATCACCATCGGCACCCCGGACGCGGTGCTCATCTACAGCGGTCCGGCCGGCCTCTACCGGGAGCACCAGCCGGTGCTCGACGCGCTGGGCGGCACCCACACGCACCTCGGCGAGGAGATCGGGCGCGCGGCGGCGTACGACATCGCGCTGCTCGACATCTTCTGGACCGCGATGGCGGGTTATGCGCACGCGCTGGCGGTGGCGAAGGCGGAGGGCGTGACGGCGCGGGAACTCGTGCCGTTCGCCGCCGGCATCGCCGCGATCCTGCCGCCGATCTTCGAGGAGGGCGCGGCGGAGATGGACACGGGGATCTTCCCCGGCGACGGCAACCCGATCACCTCCGCCGTGTCCTCCATGGCCCACATCGTCCACACGTCCGAGGCGCACGGCATCGACGCCGGGGTGATGCGCGCGGCCGAGGGCATGGCCCGCCGGGCCGTCGGGCTGGGCCACGGCGCGGACGGTTTCCTGCGGGTCGCCGAGGTCCTGGGGCGGCGCTGACCCACAACCAGTACGCCGAGGTGGCGGTATCCCGGCGCGCGGATACCGCCACTTCGGCGAGGTGGTGTCGATCAAGCGGCGGTCAGAGCGGGTACGTGCGCGCCACCGCCAGCATCTCCGAGCTGTGCGAGCCGACCACCCCCACGCCCGCCGGCCGCTCCCGGAACCCGGGCACCCCGGACAGTCCGTCACTGGCGTCCATGGCCCGCACCGACACCGCACCGCCGCGCGGCACGAGAGTCAGCGTCACCTCGACGCCCTCCGGCGGCGGGGCGTGGAACACGACCCCGAATCCCCACTTCCCGTCGCCCGGCTCGACCGGCACGTTCCGCCCGGCCACGGTGGCGGACCGCACCGTCGCGGTGCTGGTGTCGACGTGCAGCGTGAGCAGGCGTACCTGCCGCTGCGGCACCACCCGTACCCGCAGCACACGCTGGCCACCGTTGCGGGTGTCGGAGAGCGTCTCCACCTTCGGCGCGGGCAGGGGCGCGGCGGTGGCCGGTCCGGCACGCATCTCGCCGTTGCCCAGCCCGGGGAACTCGTCGGCCACCGCGATGCTCCGGTCGATGTAGCCGTCGGTCCAGGGCTGCGGCTTCTCCTCGCGAGTGAGCCAGGCCGCCTTCCCGGTGCCCGCGTCCAGCGCGTACATCAGGTGGGTCGGCACGGGATGCGCGGCGTCGAAGCGGTCCACCGCGAGGCCGACCCCGGCGAGCACCACCGCGGCCAGCGCGGCGGCCGCGGCGGGCAGTGCGCCGAGCCGGCGTGCGCGCAGCGCGAGCAGGCCGCGCTGGCCGCCGGCCCGGGGGTGCAGCAGGTCCACCACCGGGAGTACGGCGAGGCCGAGCAGCACCGCGACGAGCGCGGCTACCGCGCCCATGCCCATGCCGAGCGCCGGGAACAGCAGCACCACCGGAGGCAGCAGGATCACCACCGCCACCGCGGCGGCGAGCGTCACCGCGACCACCGGCCACGGTCCGTCGCGGCGGGTGGCGAGCGCGGCGAAACCGGCGAGCGCGCCGGCCAGCGCCGGCAGTGTCGTCAGGTACGCCCCGCCGGGCACCGCCACGGCGAGCAGCACACCGAAAACGGCCAGCCAGGCCAGCCCGCCGAACGCCAGCGCGGCCGGGCCGACCCGGCGGCGCAGCAGCGCGTACCAGCAGAACAGCACCGCGGCGGCGAGCGCCACGACGGCGAGCCGGTACCAGACCGGGCGGTACGGGTCGAGCAGCTCGGCGTACCCGGGGCGGATCGTGGTGATCGCGGCCCAGAGCAGCCACGCGCCGAGCGGGGCCACGACGACCGGTACCAGGGTCAGGCCGAAGCCGAGGGCGAGCGTGCCGGCGGTGGCCCGGCCCCGGCGGCGCAGGAACCAGCCGAGCGCGCCGACAGCGAGCAGCGCGGCCACTGCGAGCGGCAGGGTCAGCCAGCCGGGGTAGCGGACCAGGCCGCCGAGCACGGGGAAGTAGGTGTCGTCGTGGCCGGCGCGCAGGTCGCCCAGGTCGGTACGGCCGAACTCGCGGGCCAGGCCGAGCGCGTTGTCACCGTGCATCTGGAGGCTGCCCCGGTCCATCCGGGCCGGCACGTCCAGCGGGGTGTGGTAGATCGCGCCGCCGTCGATGTACGCGGAGTTGAGCCCGACGAACTCGCGGTCGAGGAACGCGGTGAAGTCGGTGTCGTTCGGCAGCGCCCGGTAGATCTCCACCGCGAACGAGGTGCCCACCGGGTGCGGTGCGGCCTTGCCGAAGATCTCGACCAGCTTCGCGTTGTTCCGGGACGTCTCGAACATGATCACCGGACCGGTGGAGCCGCGCGCCTCCAGGTTGAGCACCACCCCGCCGTCACGGGCGAGCGGATGGTCGCCGGCGAACCCGGCGGCCCCGCACAGGCACGCCTCCTCCGCGTCGGTGAGCACGAAGACGATGTCGTTGCGGGGGCGCGGGCCGGTGGTCAGCGCCCGGGCCACCTCCAGGATCGCGGCGGTGCCGGCGGCGTCGTCGTTGCCGCCCGGCCCGGTCTGCACCGAGTCGTAGTGCGAGACCAGGAACACCTTCCCGGTCGGGTCGGTGCCGGGGAGCCGGGCCACCACGTTGCGGACCCGGGCCAGCGTCGCCCCGCCCGCCGCGCCGGACAGCTGCCCGGCCTCGGGCGCGACCGCGTCCTGCACCTCGGTCTGAAGGCCCAGCCCGCGCAGCGTCGCCACCAGGTGTTCGCGTACCCGGTCGTTGGCGGCGCTGCCCGCCACGTGCGGCTCGGCCGCGATCACCTCGACGTTCCGGAACGCCCGGGCGGCGCTGAACTCGCCCGCGGGCGCGTCCGCCGGGCGCGGTGCCGGGGTGGAGAGGCCGACCAGGACGCCCGCCCCGACGGCGAGCAGCGCGGCGAGCGCGGCCAGGGCGGCGATCGGCCGGCGGCGGGGCCTGGTGAACGCGCGGTCGGCGGGGCGGGTGGGGGGTGCGCCCACGGGGACTCCTCGGGGTGGATCTACGGGGTGGGGATCATCCTGCACCCCCGGGGCCTGCGGCGGCAGTCCCCGGTCGGTGCGCTGCCGGTGTGACACCGCTTGCGGCGTAACATCGTGGGTCGACCGTGCCGCTGTCCGGATGGACGTGTCACACGCTCCGCCGCACCGGCAGCGGTCGCGCGGTGTGCGACTGTTGTCTGAGTCAGGATCAGCAGGGCATTCGGAAGGAGCCCGACATCACCAGCGAACTCCCGCGACTCGCGGCGGTTACCCGACCGCAGCGGGGTTCCGGCATGTCGGGTGCCGTCCGCGTGCCGTCGGCCGGGGCGGGGCTGCACGGCGGCGTACCGCCGGGCGAGCGGCTGCGGGTGCTGCTGGTCGAGGACGACGAGGGCGACGCCTTCCTGGTCGGTGAGCTGCTCGCCGAGACCAACTCGATGATCGACCTGCTGGTCGCCACCAGCCTCAGCGAGGCCCGGCAGCGGGTGATGGGCGTGGACTGCGTCCTGCTCGACCTGGGTCTGCCGGACGCGCAGGGCCTGGACGGGCTGCGCCGGGTGCTGGAGATGGCCAGCGGTGCCGCGGTCTGCGTGCTGACCGGCCGCTCGGACGAGCACCTGGGCATCGTCGCGGTCGCCGAGGGGGCGCAGGACTACCTGGTCAAGGGCCAGGTCGACGGTGTCCTGCTGACCCGGGCGCTGCGGTACGCGGTCGAGCGCAAGCGGGCCGACGAGAACGCCCGCCGGCTGCGTGAGGTGGAGCTGCGCCAGGCCGAGTCCGCCCGCCTGGAGCGCGGCCTGCTGCCGCAGCCGCTGATGACCACCGACGAGGTGTCGGTGCACACGTTCTACCGGCCCGGCCGGCACGCCGCGCTGATCGGCGGCGACTTCTACGACGTGGTGCAGACCCAGCCGGACCGGATCGACCTGATCGTCGGCGACGTCTGCGGGCACGGCGTGGACGAGGCGGCGCTCGGTGTCGAACTGCGCGTCGCCTGGCGGGCCCTGGTGCTGGCCGGGGTGCCGGACGACGAGGTGCTGCCCGCGCTGGAGCAGGTGCTGATGAGCGAGCGCCGCCTCCAGGAGATCTTCGCGACGGTGGCCACCACACGGCTCGACCTGGCGTCGGCGCGGGCCACCGTACGCCTCGCCGGTCATCCGCCGCCGCTGCTGCTCAGCGGCGGCAAGGTAGCGCCGGTGCCGGCCAAGGGCGGGCTGCTGCTGGGCGTACGCCCGCGCCGCCCGGTCGCCTTCGACCTGGAGTTCGACACCGACGACTGGTCCCTGCTGATGTACACCGACGGCCTGATCGAGGGCCGGGTGGACGGCGGTGACGAACGGCTCGACGTGCCGGGCCTGACCGGGCTGCTCGCCGACCCGGCGAACCGGGCGGTGCCGCTGGCCGAGCTGCCCGCCTGGCTGGTCGGGCGCGCCGAGCAGATAAACGGCGGCCCGCTCGCCGACGACGTGGCGATGTTGCTGGTCACGCGGGGCAGCGGCCGGTGAGCGCCGAGCCGGCTCCGCGGTCGCGAACGAAGATGACGCGGTGAGCGCGAAGGGCGACGGGGAGGAACCTGTGAAGGCGTACCAGCAGGGGTGGACCCTGCGGCGGCGGGTGGTCGCGCTCCTCGGCGTGGTGCTGGTGCTGCTGCTCGGTCTGGCCGCCGCGGAGGCGGCGGTCGCCGCGAAGAACCGCGAGAACATCGACGCGGTGCTGCTCAAGACCGGCCCGCTGCGCGTCCAGGCGCAGGAGCTGATGAGCGTGCTGCTCGACCAGGAGACGTCGGTGCGCGGGTACGCGGTGAACGGCGACCGCAGCGACCTGGAGCCCTACCAGGAGGGCGTGCGGCGCGAGCAGAGCCTGGTCGCCTCGATCCGCGACCTCTCCGCCGACTACCCGGACGTGCGCCGGTCGCTGGTCGTGGTGGAGCAGGAGACCGCGCAGTGGCGGACCCAGGTGGCCGAGCCGGTCATCACCACCGTCGAGCGGGACGGCCCGGAGGCCGGCCAGGCGCTGATCACCGACGCGACCCGCCAGCAGTTCGACGGCATCCGCACGGCGGTGAACACGCTTCAGGAGGAGATCCTCACGGTCCGGCAGGAGACCGCCGACCGGGTCAACGCGACGAGCAACACGCTCGTCGTACTGCTGATCATCGCCGCGCTGGTGGTGACGACGGCCGGCGTGGTCATGCTGCTCTCGCTGGACCGGATCCTGATCCGCCCGCTGGCCGACCTGGTCGGTCAGGTGCGTGAGGTGGCCGACGGCGACTACCGGCACCGCATCGAGGGATCCGGGCCGCCGGAGTTCCGCCGGCTCGCCGACGACATCGACCAGATGCGGATGAAGATCGCCCGGGAGCTGGACGAGGTACGCGAGGCCCGGGAGCGCATCGAGTGGGTCAACAGCCAGTTGCAGAAGCAGGCCGAGGAGCTGACCCGGTCCAACCGTGACCTGGAGCAGTTCGCGTACGTCGCCTCGCACGACCTCCAGGAGCCGCTGCGCAAGGTGGCGAGCTTCTGCCAGCTCCTGCAGCGGCGGTACGCCGGGCAGCTCGACGAGCGGGCCGACCAGTACATCGCCTTCGCGGTGGACGGCGCGCAGCGCATGCAGCGGCTGATCAACGACCTGCTGGCGTTCTCCCGGATCGGCCGGTTGACCACCGGTTTCACCGAGGTCGACCTGAACAAGGTGATGGGCGACGTGGCGGGGCAGACCGAGGCGGCGTTGCAGTACGCCGACGCGGAGCTGACCTGGGGCGAGATGCCGACCATCCGCGGCGAGGAGCCGCTGCTGACCAACCTGCTGGTCAACCTGGTCAGCAACTCGGTGAAGTTCCGCCGGCCCGACGTGCCGGCGAAGGTGCACGTGTCGGCGCGGCTGGTGGACGGCGAGTGGGAGATCAGCTGCCGGGACAACGGCATCGGGATCGAACCGGAGTTCGCCGACAAGATCTTCGTGATCTTCCAGCGGCTGCACTCGAAGGACGCGTACCCGGGCACCGGCATCGGACTGGCCATCGTCAAGAAGATCGTGGAGTATCACGGCGGCCGGGTCTGGGTGGACACCGACGCCGACGAGGGCACCACCATCCGGTTCACGCTGCCCGCGCTGGAGGCCGACATCGAGGCCGCCAAGGCGGCGGAGGCGGCAGCGGACGGGGACGCCGCGGACGGGGACGCCGCGGACGCCGCGGAGCCGGCCGGAACGCCGGCCGCCGAGGGCGCCGGGACCGACCCGGCGGACGTCGGGCGGCAGCCGGACGGCGAGGCACGCGAAGAGCCGCCCGCGCAGGCGGACCGACACGGTACAAACGGTGGCATGAAGGAGACGGTGGGATGACCGCGCCCGCGGACGGCAAGAGCCCGATCGAGGTCCTGCTCGTCGAGGACGACCCCGGTGACGTGCTGATGACCCAGGAGGCGTTCGAGGAGCACAAGCTCCGCAACCGCCTCACCGTCGTCTCCGACGGCGCCGAGGCGCTCGCCTACCTGCGCCGCGAGGGCCGGTACGCGGACGCGGTGACGCCCGACCTGATCCTGCTCGACCTGAACCTGCCCCGGCGCGACGGCCGGGAGGTGCTCAAGGAGATCAAGAAGGACGCGCAGCTCTGCCGCATCCCGGTCGTGGTGCTCACCACCTCGCAGGCCGACGAGGACATCCTGCGCAGCTACCAGCTGCACGCCAACGCCTACGTGACCAAGCCGGTGGACTTCGAGCGCTTCATCTCGGTGGTCCGCCAGATCGACGAGTTCTTCGTCAGCGTGGTCAAGCTGCCGCCGCGTGGCTGACCCGCTGCTGGACGACGTCGGCGCGCTGCTGCGGGAGGCGGCGGCCAAGGTCGTCGTGCCGTTGTTCCGCCGGCTCGACGCGTCCGACATCTCCGAGAAGGCACCGGGCGAGGTGGTCACGGTCGCCGACCGCGAGGCCGAGGCGCTGATCTCCGAAGGACTGCGGCGGCTGCGTCCCGGCTCGGTGGTGGTCGGCGAGGAGGCCGTCGCCGACGATCCCGACCTGCTGCGGCACCTGCGCGGCAGCGGCGACGTCTGGCTCGTCGACCCGGTCGACGGCACCTCCAACTTCGCCGCCGGCCGCCGGCCGTTCGCACTGATGGCGGCGCTGCTCACCGACGGCGTACCGGTGGCGTCCTGGGTGTACGACCCGCTCGACGGCACGATGGCGGCGGGCCGGCTCGGCGCCGGCGCCCGGCTGGACGGGGCGTCGCTGGGTGCGCCGCGGGCCGAGCCGAGGGTGGGCGCGCTGCGCGGCACCGCGGCGACGAAGTTCCTGCCCCCGGATTTCCGCCGCCGGGTGGAGGAGGGCGGTCGCCGCATCGGTGAGCTGCTGCCCGGCCAGCACTGCGCCGGCCGGGAATACCTGGACGTGCTCACCGGCGAGCAGCAGTTCGTGCTGTTCTGGCGCACCCTGCCGTGGGACCACACGCCCGGCACGTTGCTGGTGCGCGAGGCCGGTGGCGTGGCCCGCCGGTTCGACGGTGCCGACTACCACCCGGCCGACGAGGGCCGGGGACTGCTCGTGGCGGCGAGCCCGGAGATCTGGGACGAGGTGAGCGCCGCCCTGCTGGGCGGTTGAGCGGCGCTGCGCGACGGGCACGGCACGCTGCGTCGACGTCGGAGGCCGTACGCCGTCGCCGGCCTGGCGTGTCGCGCGTGGTCCGGTATCGTGACCGGCGGTCTCCGCCAGCAGGCCGCCGTCCGGGGCCGGCGGAGACGCCGCTCGGTGTACGGGGGCCGGCGGTCGACGGAAGGACCAACACGTGCCCAGGACCAGCCCTACCGGCCGGCGCGTCCGGCGGTCGCTGCTCGCCGCGTTCGCCGCGGTGGCCGTGCTGCTCGGCTCCGGCGTGGCCGCCGGCCCGGCCGCCGCCGTACCCAGCCCGAACGCCCCGAACGAGGGCGGCAGCAAGCAGCTGCGGGCGGCGTTGGAGGCGGCGGCGAAGGGCCACATCGAGGCCCAGAACAAGCTGGAGAACTCCAAGCGCCGGCAGAAGGCGCTCGCCGCCCAGCTCACCGACATCGAGGGACGCCTCGTCGGGCTCAGCGCGCAGGCCGGTGAGGTCGCCGCGCAGTCGTACCGGATGGGCCGACTGACCGCGACGTCGATGCTGCTGGCCAGCGCCGACCCGAACGACTTCCTCAAGCGCGCGGCCGAGCTGGACGTGATGGCCCAGCGCGACAGCAAGCGGCTGCGGGAACTGGCCGACGCGAAGGCGCAGGCGGCCGAGGCGAAGCTCGCCATCGACGCCGAGGTGCGCGAGCAGGCCAAGCAGGTCGCCGTGCAGGCCCGCAAGAAGAAGGACGCCGAGGTGGCGCTGGCGAAGGTCAGCTCCGGCGCCGGGTCCGGGTTCAACGGCACCTCCTCGTCGGCGAAGCCCGCGCCGCGCAACTCGGACGGCTCGTGGCCGTCGGAGTCCTGCTCGGTCGACGACCCGACGCCCGCGTCCGGCTGCATCACCCCGCGCACGCTGCACATGCTCCAGCAGGCCAAGTCGGCCGGTTACAAGCGCTACGCCTCGTGTCACCGCAGCGGTGGCGGCGGCGAGCACCCCAAGGGCCGGGCCTGCGACTTCTCCGCGGCCAGCGGCGGGTTCGAGGACAAGACCGCCACCGGTGGCGACAAGGCGTACGGCGACAGCCTCGCCGCCTGGGCGAAGAACAACGCCAACCGGCTCGGCATCATGTACGTCATCTGGTATCGGCAGATCTGGATGCCGAACACCGGCTGGCGGGCGTACAGCGGCGGCGGCAGCCCGGCGGCGGACCACACAAACCATGTTCACATCTCGATGTATTGACCCGGCCCGCCGCGAGCGCTGCGTAGCATCGCCACGGTGAGCAGCACATCGTCCGACGTCATCGCGGGACCGGCGGCCGACGCCCCGGTCCCGCCCCGGGCCCTGCCCAACGGGCTCGCCGCGTTCCTCGTCTTCCTCTCCAGCGGGGCCGTGCTGGTGCTGGAGACCGTGTCGTTGCGCCTGGTCGGCCCGTACGTCGGGGTGACCCTCCAGGTGACCAGTTCGGTGATCGGCATGGCGCTCGCCGCCATCGCGTACGGGGCGTGGTTCGGCGGCTGGCTCGCCGACCGGCGTGACCCGCGCACCCTGCTGGCTCCGGCGCTGGTGCTGGCCGGCATCGCCACCGCAATCACGCTGCCCATCGTCAGGTACGCCGGTGAGGCGCTGCGCGGCGGCGCGGCGAGCGCGGTGCTCCTGCTGACCGCGCTGACCGTCCTGCTGCCCGCCGCGTTGCTGGCCGGGATCACCCCGCTCGTGGTGAAGCTCCAGCTCGCCGACCTGCGCCGGACCGGGCAGGTGGTGGGCAAGCTGTCCGGCATCGGCACGCTCGGCGGCATCACCGCCACGCTCGGCACCGGTTACGTGCTGGTGGCGGCGCTGTCCAGCACCGTCATCGTGCTGGGACTGGCCGCCGTGCTCGGCGTGACCGGGCTGGCGCTCGGCTTCTGGCTGCGACGGCAGGCCGGCCCGAGCGGACTGTCCGCGCCGGGCCGGGTCAAGGCCGCGCTGGCGTTGCTCGGGCTCGCCGCCGCCGGGCTCACCGCCGCGGCGCCGAACCCGTGCGACGTGGAGACCGCGTACCACTGCGCCCGCGTCGAGGTGGACCCGTCCTGGCCGCAGGGGCGCACGCTCTACCTCAACTCGGCCGAGCACTCGTACGTCGACCTGGGCGAGCCGACCCACCTCAAGTACGCGTACACGCAGTGGATCGGCCTGGTCGCGGACGTGGCGCGGCCGGCGAAGCAGCCGATGGACGCGCTGCACCTGGGCGGCGGCGGCTTCACGGTGCCGCACTACCTGGCCGCGACCCGGCCCGGCAGCGACAACCTGGTGTTCGAACTCGACGGCGGCCTGGTCGAGCTGGACCGGCGGGAGCTGGGCCTGAGTACCGGCCCGCAGATGCGCGCCGAGGTGGGTGACGCGCGGGTGCTGCTGCGCGGCGAGCCGGCCGACAGCCGCGACTTCATCGTCGGCGACGCGTTCGGCCACCTGGTCGTGCCGTGGCACCTGGCGACCCGGGAGATGGCCGCCGACATCCGCCGGGTGCTGCGCCCGGACGGGATCTACGTGCAGAACGTCATCGACTACCCGCCGGGCCGGTTCATCCGGGCCGAGTTGGCCACCGTGAAGGCCGAGTTCGCGCACGTCGCGCTGATCGCCCCGCCCGGCGCGATCGACGGGAGGCAGGGCGCCAACTTCGTGATCGTCGCCTCGGACGCGCCGCTGCCGCTCGCCGCGATCCCGCCCGGCCTCAAGCTGCTGCCCGAGCCGGCCGCGCTGATGGACGAGGCGGCGGTGACCGAGTGGGTGGGCGACGCGATGGTGCTCACCGACGACTACGCGCCGGTGGACCAACTGCTCGCGACCGCCTGAACGGGTGAACTTCCTGACCGATTCCGACAGCTGAGGTGTACCGGGGCCCACTTCGGGCAACAGGACCGACCATGGGTGGACCGGTCAGGAACGGCGTGCAACTGCTCGGCGAGCGATATCGGCTCGTCGAGCAGTTGGGTGCGGGCGGCATGTCGGTCGTCTGGCGCGGCTACGACGAGGTGCTGGGCCGCCAGGTGGCGGTCAAGGTGCTGGCCTCGCGGCTGGCCAGCGACAAGGCGTTCCGGCACCGGATCCGGGTGGAGGCGCAGGCCGCCGCGCGGCTGTGCCACCCCAACATCACCAACGTGTACGACTACGGCGAGTCCGTGCAGGTCGGCCTGACCGTGCCGTACGTGGTGATGGAGCTGGTCGACGGCGGTCCGCTCAGCGGGCGGCTCGGCCGCGACGGGCAGCTTCCCTGGCGGGAGGCCATGACCATCGGCGCGGAGGTCGCCTCGGCGCTGGCCGCCGCGCACGCCCGCGGTGTGGTGCACCGGGACGTGACCCCGGGCAACGTGATGCTGACCCCGACCGGCGTGAAGGTCGTCGACTTCGGCATCTCGGCGCTGGTGGGGGAGAGCGACAAGGGGCCGGACGGCGCGTTGCTCGGCACGCCCGCGTACCTGGCGCCGGAGCGGCTGGACAACGGCCACGTCTCGCCGGCCACCGACGTGTACGCGGTCGGGCTGCTGCTCTACCGGATGCTGACCGGCCGCCTGCCGTGGCAGGCCAGCACCACCACCGAGATGCTGCGCGCCCACATGTACCGCGACCCGGACCCGATGCCCGCGGTGCCGGGGCTGCCCGAGCCGGTCGCCTCGCTCGTGCAGCGGTGCCTGGCCAAGTGTCCCGAGGACCGCCCGGCGACCGCCGAGGTGGCCCGTACGCTCGCCGAGGCGGCAGGTATCGCGGCGATCGTGCCGGTGTCGCCGGCGTTCGGCCGGATGGACCCGGCGCTCGCCGAGAACGCCGGCACCACCATCCTGCCGTGGTCGGCGGAGACCGACGCGCTGCCGTTCTCGGTGGTGCGTACCCGTACCAGGCGGGCGGTGGCGCGGCGGCGCAAGGTGGAGGCCGGAGTGGCCGCCGTCGGCCTGGTCGCGGTGACCGCCACGCTGTGGGGGCTGACGTCGCGGAGCCCGGCCAGCGGCGGGGTGGAGCCGACCGAGGCGCGGATGAGCCTGCCCGAGACGATCCCGTGCGCTGTCGACTACTCGCTGCGCCGCGACACCGGCAAGGACTTCTCCGCCGAGCTGACGCTCACCAACACCAGCGACCGGGAACTGCGCGGCTGGACCATGAACTTCACGTTCCCCGGCAAGCAGACGGTCACCACGGCCCAGCCCAGGGCACGTCAGGTGGGGCGTACCGTCTCGATCGCCGCACCGGCGACGGACCCGGCGCTGGCCCCCGGCGCGTCGACGAAGCTGACGCTGGCCGGCCGCTACACCGGGAGCAACACGCTGCCTGTCGAGTTCACGCTCGGCGACAGCACCTGCGGCGTGCAGGTCTCCGGCATCGCCGGCTCGGCGCCGACCACCGCGCCGCCGGTGAAGACGCCGGTCAAGCCGGCCACCAAGACCACCGCCAAGAGCGGGCCGGCGAAGGCCAAACCGGCGCCGGCGAAACCGAAGCCCAAGGCCGCGCCGAAGCCCAAGGGCAAGGAGAACGGCAAGGGAAAAGCAAAGTAGACCGGCCGAAGGGGGGTGGGCACGGCAAGGGCAAGGGTCCGAAGAAGGGCTGACAGGCGAGACCTGTCGTCAGGTCGGCGCCGTCGTCAGGTCAGCGCGGAGAAGCGCTGCACCTGGGTGATGGCGCCCTCCACGATGAGCACGCTGTCCGCCTGCAGCACCGTGTCCGGCCCGGCATAACGGAACGGCTGCCCGGACTGCTTCTCGCCCACCACCATGACGCCGTACCGGTCCTGCGGTGCGATGTCGCGCAGTGACCGCCCGACCAGCGGCGCGGGCACCTTGACCTTGGCGATGGCGAAGTCGTCGTCGAACTCGATGAAGTCGAGCATCCGGCTGACGATCAGGTGCGCCACCCGCTCGCCGGTCTCCGCCTCGGGGAAGACCACGTGGTGCGCGCCGACCGAGTGCAGGATCTTCGCGTGCTTCTCCGAGGTGGCCCGCGCCCAGATCTGCTCGATCCCCAGCTCGGCCAGCGCCAGTACGGTGAGCACGCTCGCCTCCAGCGACGCCCCGATCGCGACCACGACCCGGCGGAAGTCCGCCAGCCCGAGCTGGCGCAGCACCACCTCCTCGGTGCTGTCCGCCTGCACCACCCGGTCGAGTTCGGCCGACCAGTGCTGGACCCGGGCCGGGTCACGGTCGATCGCCAGCACCTCGTAACCGAGACGGGACAGGGACTCCGCCAGGCGCGTGCCGAACCGGCCCAGGCCGATCACCGCGATGCCTGTCTCCTCCGGATGTCTAGCCGACAATGGGTTGCTCCTCCGGGTAGCGGTACAGCCGTCGACGGGTGTTCAACGCGATGGCCGAGCCGAGGGTGAGCGGCCCGACCCGGCCGATGTACATGAGCGCGGTCAGCACGTACTGACCCGGCGGGGAGAGCTGCCCGGACACCCCGACGGTCAGACCGGTCGTGCTGAACGCGGAGGTGACCTCGAACAACGCGGCCGAGAACGACACGTGCGAGGTCAGCGCGATCAGGCCGACCGTTCCCCCGGCCACGAGCGCCACGCTCAGCAGCGCCACGGTCAGCGCCTGCCGCTGGCTCGCCGCCGCCACCCGGCGGCGCCCGACAGTGGTGTCCGGCTCGCCCTGCAGCTCGGCCCAGATGGCGAAGCCGAGCAGGAAGAACGTGGAGACCTTGATGCCGCCGGCGGTGCTGGCGCTGCCGCCGCCGATGAACATCAGGCCGATCAGCATCGGGTAGCTCTCGTCGGTGAGGTGCCCGACGTTGATCACGTCGAAGCCGCCGGTACGGCTCAACGCGATCTGCGTGAACGACGCCAGCAGCTTGCCCTGCACGTCGAAGGTGCCGATCGTGAACGGGTTGGTCCACTCGGCCATCAGCAGGTAGGCGACGCCGAAGACGGTCAGCACCACGCTGCCCCACACGGTCAGCTTCGTGGCGACCGCCCAGCGCGCCGGCTGCCGCCACTCGCGTACCGCCTCGAACAGCGCCGGGAAGCCCAGCCCGCCGATGATCGCGCCGATGCTGAGCGGCAGCGCCACCCAGCCGTCGCGGGAGAACGCGATCAGGCCGTCGGAGTAGAGCGCGAACCCGCCGTTGTTGAACGCCTGGACCGAGTGGAACACCGCCGACCAGAGCGCCCGGCCCGGCCGGTAGTCGTACGCCAGGAACAGGCGCGTGGCGATCACCGCCGTCATCAGGGCCTCGGTCGCGAAGACGGTCGCCGCGATGCGCAACAGCAGCCGGCGTACGTCGCCGAGGCCGAACTCGGCGGTCTCCGCCTGCACGAGCAGCCGGTTGCGCAGGCCGAGCTGGCGGGAGACCGCCAGGATCACCAGCGACGCCCCGGTCAGGATGCCCAGACCGCCGAGCTGCGTCAGCACGGTGATCATCACGAGCCCGAACCCGTTCCAGTAGTTCGGCGTGTCGGTCACCGCCAACCCGGTCACCGACACCGCCGACGTGGACGTGAACAGCGCGGTGACGAACGGGGTGTACCGCTGCTCGTTGGTGGCCCAGGGCAGCATGAGCAGACCGGTGCCGACCAGGATCACCGCCAGGAACCCCAACGGCACCAGCCGTACGGGCTTCCGGAGCAGGAGGCGCATCCCGTCATCTTCCGTCCGGAGATTCACCGGCAGGTCAGGAACCGACCAACTGGCGGTCAACCACGACCGGTCTGCTGTGCGTACCCATCGACGACAGGAGACGGCGTTGCGACGTACCCTTTCCACCCTCGGCGTGGCCGGCGCGCTGCTCGCGGCCGCTGTGGTGGTGCCGGCCGTGGCCGCCCAGGCCGGCCCGGACCACCGCGCCGAGCGTGCCCCCGCGGCCCAGCGGCCGATCGTGATCGGCCACCGCGGCGCGAGCGGCTACCGCCCGGAGCACACCCTGGAGGCCTACCGGCTCGCCATCCGCCAGGGCGCCGACTTCATCGAGCCGGACCTGGTCTCGACCAAGGACGGCGTCCTGGTCGCGCGGCACGAGAACGAGATCTCCGGTACGACCGACGTGGCCGCCCGCCCCGAATTCGCCGGCCGCAAGGCGACGAAGACCATCGACGGGGTCACCGTCACCGGCTGGTTCACCGAGGACTTCACGCTGGCCGAGCTGAAGACGCTGCGGGCCAAGGAGCGGCTGCCCCAGGTGCGGGTCGCGAACACCGCGTTCGACGGCAGGTTCGAGATCCCGACGTTCCAGGAGGTCATCGACCTGGCGCGGGCCGAGTCGAAGGCCCGGGGCCGGACCATCGGCGTCTACCCGGAGACCAAGCACCCCACCTACTTCGCCTCGATCGGCCGCCCGCTGGAGGAGCCGCTGGTGGCGGTGCTGCGCCGCAACCGGCTCACCCACCGCGCCGACCCGGTGTTCGTCCAGAGCTTCGAGACCGCCAACCTGCGCAAGCTCGACAAGATGATCGACGTACGGCTGGTGCAGCTCATGGACGCGAGCGGCGCGCCCTACGACTTCGTCGCGGGCGGCGACAAGCGGACCTACGCGGACCTGGCCACGCCCGCGGGACTTGCCTGGATCTCCCGGTACGCCGACGGCGTGGGCCTGAACAAGAACCTGATCGTGCCCCGGGACTCCGCCGGCCGGCTGCTCGCGCCGACCTCGGTGATCCGCGACGCGCACCGGCAGAAGCTGGTGGTGCACGCGTGGACGTTCCGGGCCGAGAACCAGTTCCTGCCTGCGGACTTCCGCATCGGCACCGACCCGAACGCGCGTGGTGACATCACGTCCGAGTACGAGCTGTTCCTCGACCTGGGCCTGGACGGCGTGTTCAGCGACCACCCCGACACGGCGGTGGCCGCCCGAGCCGGCCGCTGACCCTGCTCCGCTGAAAAACGGGGTGCTCGCCGTTCCGGCGGGCACCCCGTCCGAGCTTTCCCCGGGCCGGTCGCGCTCGGCCGCCCCCGAGATCTTGGTACGAAACGGCCCCTCCAAGGGCCATTCCATACCAAGATCTCGCGAGGGCGGTGGCGGTGGTGGTGGGCGGTGG
>NZ_LEKG01000118.1:0-23443 GCF_001029515.1 Micromonospora sp. RV43
GAGGGGTCGGGCAGGAGCGGGCGGGGCGGTCAGGAGATCTGGGCGCCTAGGAAGAAGATTCCGGGGTGGCCGTTCGTCTCGAAGCCTCGGCTGGGGTTGCGCCGCAGGGTGCTGCTGTCGATCTTCAGGGTGCCGGTGCGGTTGTTGCTGACGAAGAAGATCGCGCCGCCGCCCTCGTTCGCGCTGTTGTCCTCGATCACCGTGCCGGCGATCCGCACCGCGAACTCGTTGCCGTCGCAGTAGATCGCACCGCCGCTACCGCCACCCGGCGTGCCGCCCCGGGCCGGGTTCGCGCCCGTGCCGACCGCACGGTTGTCCCGGAAGACGCTGTTCAGCACCGTCCAGGAGACGCCGATGCTGCTCAGCGCCCCGCCGTTGGCGCACACCCCGCCGGTGAAGGTGCTGCTCACCACGTACACCGGTTTGTTCTCGAACTGGCTCAGCACCCGCAGCGCGGCGCCTCCGAGGTCCGGGCCGGTACGGTCGCAGCGGTTGCCGACGAACCGTGAGTTGATCACGGTGAACCGCCCGCCGCGCACGAAGATGGCGCCGCCTCCGCCGCCCTCGGTGCGATCGCCCGTGGCGTCGCCGTCGGCGAACGTCAGGTTCTGCACGGTGAGCCGGGGGTGGTCCTGGTTCTGGCAGTGCGAGGTGGTCCAGCCCTGCGCCTCGTCGCAGGTGTTCATGTAGAGGATCCTGCGCTTGCCGCCGCCGCTCAGCGTGACAGTGCCGCCGCCGTCCAGTACGACGCGCGGGCCGTGCGAGTTCACCACCTTCGCTGTGGCCTTCATGGTGATGGTCACCGGCGCGGGTCCGCAGTCGAACGTGATGACGCCACCGGCCGCGACGGCCTTCACCACCGCCTCCGAGGTGCAGCTCGCCGGGGTGCCGCTGCCGACGGTACGGGTCGGGCGCGAGGTGTCCACCGGACGCGCCTCGGCCGGTACGGCGGCCCGGCCGTTCGGGTTGCCGGCGCGGAACGTGACGGTGGCAGGGCTGGGGCTCGGCCGGGCGCTGCCGAGACCGACCCGCCCACTCGGGGAGGCCGACGGGGCGGCTGCCGGACCGGCCGACGAGCCGACGCCGGCGGCGGGCGCGACGGCCGGATCGTCGCCGCAGGCGGGCAGCGTTGCCGTCGTCAGGGCGAGGGCGAGCAGAGTGACAGCCGACTTCACGCGCACCGCCCGATGCTAGGAGGACCGGCCGCCCCGGCACGACTCCACAGCCGATCCTTAACCCGCCGCTAAGCCGCAGCCGCAGCCAGCGCCGGAGCCGCAGCCAGCGCCGGAGCCGCAGCCGGCACCGGAGCCGCAGCCAGCGCCGGGAGCCGCAGCCGGCACCGGGAGCCGCAGCCCAAGCCGCAGCCGCAGCCGGCACCTGAGCCGGCGACCGCGCGGCAGCAGGCAGCACCGAGCGGGACGGTCAGGCGTGCGAGAGTGCGAACGCGACCAGGAAACCGAGCACGGTGATCAGCCCGACCAGCAGGTGCGCGTCCGCGAACGCCTCCGGGACCATGGTGTCGGTGATCATCGCCAGGATCGCGCCTGCGGCGAGCGCGGTGATCGTCGCCAGCACCTCGGGGGGCGCGCCGCCGAGCAGCGTGTACCCGGCCAGCGCCGCCGCGCCGGAGATCAACGCGATGGCCGTCCACAGCCCGAACACGTAACGCCGGGTGCGTCCGGCCTGCCGCATGCCCGCCGCGCTGGACAGACCTTCCGGCACGTTGCTGAGGAACACCGCGATGACGGTGACCAGGCTGACCGGGCCGCCGGCCAGCAGGCTCGCGCCGATCACCACCGATTCGGGTACGCCGTCGAGCAGCGCGCCGACCGCGATGGCCGTACCCGAGCCGGGCTGTTCCCGCTCGGAGGGCTGCTCGTCGCCGGAGCGCTTGCGGTGCCGCGCGCCGTGCCGGGCCAGCAGCACGTTCGCCGCGGTGTACAGCAGTGCACCGGCCGCGGCGCCGATCGCCACCGGCAGCAGCCCGCCTTGCTCGTGCGCCTCGTCGATCAACTCGAACGAGACGGCGGACAGCAGCACGCCCGCCCCGAACGCCATCACCGAGGCGGTCACCCGGCGCGGTACGCGCGCGAAGAACCCGACGGCCGCCCCGATCAGCAGGGCCGACCCGGCGAGCAGGCCCCAGAATCCCGCTTCCAGCCACTCCGGCACGCGCTGGACCCTACCCCCGGGCGCGCGCCGTCAACCGGGTCAGAAGTCGGCGAACAGGTGCGGCAGTTCCCGGGGGAAGAGACGGCGCAGCTCACCGGCCGCGTCCACCGGCACCTCACCCAGCCCGCGTACGACCACCTCGGCCGGGTCGAGCACCCCGTACGCCAGGGCGGACAGCCCGGCGGCGGTGAGCCGCGCGGCCGGCACGCTGCCCTCGGCGGCGGTCTGCGCCGGCAGCACCGCCAGCTTGCCCGTGGTGCCGTCGAGCAGGTGGCGGCCGGCGAGCCACCGGTCGCCTACCACCTCGATCAGTACCCGGCCGACCCCGACCGGCTGCTCGGCGAGCGCGTCCAGGCTGAGCAGGCGGGCCATCGGCGCGGTCGGGTCGGGCCGGGCCACCCGCGCCTCCACCTGCACGTCGAGGTCGGTGAGCCACAGCTCAGGCAGTTCGTCGGGGGTCACCTGGACGCTGATCCGGGCCACCTGGTCGACGTGCCGGGCGAAGAACTGGAGCACCGACGCGCGGGCGTACGCGTCGTCGACCAGCAGGTCGTCGGCGAACAGCGTGCCGGCGTGGTCGTCGATGCGGTAGGTGACAGCGCCGACCGTCTCGCCGCCGCGCACCACGCTGACCAGCCAGCGGTCGTCCCGGTCGCGCAGCCCGACCGCCCGGAAGTCCGGGAAGACGGCGAAGCCGTGCCGCTCGCGCAGGCACCGCTCGGTGTACGCGCGCCACCGCGCATACCCCGCGCCGATCCGCTCCCACACCAGCTCGTCCGGCAGGTCGGCGCGCAGCAGCGGCGCCAGGTCCGCCGGGTTGAAGACCGCGGTACGCCGCCGGGGCAGCCCGATGTAGCCGAAGCGCTCGTAGAACGAGGCGCGGAACGGGTGCAGCGCGGTGAGCTGGTGGCCCTCGTCGCGCACGCCGTCGAGGAGCTGCTGCATGAGCGTGCGGACGTGCCCGCGCCGGCGGGCCAGCGGATGGGTGGCCACGCCCGCGACACCGGCCATCGGCAGCACCGCGCCGCGCAGGTTCTGCCGCATCGGTATCGCCGACACGGCCGCCGCGGTGACCCCGTCCTCCTCGGCCACCAGCGTCGTGTTCCCGGCGTTGTACGGCAGGTACGCGCGGAACTGGTCGGTCCGGGTGGCGCCCATCGGCGAGGCCTCGAACGCGTACGCCTGGAGCGGGAAGCTGGTGGTCAGTCGTTCATCGGCGGCCAGCCGGCGAATGTGCATCCGTTCATCCCAACCGCACCCGTCGTGGTCCGCAACCGGAAAGGGCGCCCGCTCACGCCTCGGTGACGTCCGAGATGACCACAGTCACGTTGTCCGGCGCGCCGGCCTGGTGGGCCAGTTTCACCAGTTGCTCGCCGCACTGCTGGCGGTCCCCGTAGGTGGCGAGTGCCGCCGCGATGGCGGCGTCCTCCACGTAGTCGGAGAGGCCGTCGCTGCACAGCAGCAGCCGGTCGCCGGGGAAGACGGTGAGCGCCCCGACGGCGGGCGGCGCGTCGGAGCCCTGCACCGCGCGGGTGACGAGCGAGCGCTGCGGGTGGTGCCGGGCCTGGTCGCGGGAGAGCGCGCCCTGGTCGACGAGCGCCTGGACGAACGTGTCGTCGCGGGTGAGCTGGGTCAGCTCGTGGTCGCGCAGCAGGTAGCAGCGGGAGTCGCCGACCTGGGCCAGGACCAGGGTGTCCCCGGCGAGCAGGGCGGCGGTGAGCGTCGTACCCATGCCGTCGCGGGCCGGGTCCACCGTGATGGCCGCGCGGATGCGCTGGTTCGCGGTGCTGACGACGGCGCGCAGCGCGTCGGCGGCCTCGTCGGCGCCGGTGGGCGGCGTCAGCTCGTCCAGGATCCGGATGACGATCTCGCTGGCCACCTCGCCGGCGGGGAGCCCGCCCATGCCGTCGGCCACCGCCACGAGGCGGTCACCGGCGAGGGCGGAGTCCTCGTTGTTGGTCCGGACGAGGCCGACGTCGTTGAGGATGGCCGAGCGGAGGATGAGCGTCATGACGACAAGCTTGCCAAGAAGAACGGGTCCGCGTCTGCACGCGCTGGCGGGTCTGCTGAAAGAAATGTCATCAGCTTGCATCCTGGGTATGCGTCAACTGTCCGGTGTGGACGGACGAGGATAGCGCAGCAGGAGGCTCGCATGAACCTCCTCCTCGCCCACCGCCGCGTAGGTGTGCGGCACGTCGGAGGTCCACCGCAGGTAGCCCCCGGGACCGGCGGTCAGCGGGGCGTCGGCCGGGCCGGCGCGGAGCACGCCGGAGAAGACCGTCACGTGTTCGGTCACGCCGCTGGAGTGGGCGGGGGAGAGCTGCGCCGGACCCGGGGTGACCCACATCCGGTACAGCTCGTAGGTCGCCTCCCGGTCGCTGAAGACCTCCAGCAGCGTGCCTCCCACCGCGGCCCCGCGCAGGGTCGGCGCCTGGTCGGGCGTGGCGAGCACGGCGGTCAGCGGTACGCCGAGCTGCGCGGTGATCGCGTACAGCGTCTCCAGCCGGGGGTTGCGCACGCCGTTCTCCAGGCCGGAGAGCGTGGCCTTGCCGACGCCCGCGAGGCGGGCCAGCTCGGACAGGGAGATGCCCCGCTCGGTGCGGAGCGAGCGGATGCGCCTGCCGACCTCCCGGGCGCCCCGGTCATCGGCTGGTGCGGCGGCTGTCATGGGGGCTATCGTGCTACACCGTGCCGTTCCGTAAACGGAACGGTCGGAGGAGGAGAGCATGGGCGGTCGGCTCCAGCCCGTCCTGGCCGGCGTGGTGACCGCTCTGGTCGGTTTCGCCAGTTCGTTCACGGTCGTCCTGGCCGGGCTGCGCGCGGTCGGCGCCGATCCGGACCAGGCCGCTTCCGGCCTGCTCGCGCTCTGCGTCGCCAGCGGCGCCTGCGCGGTCTGGCTCGGCCTGCGGCACCGGCTGCCGCTGTCGATCGCCTGGTCCACGCCGGGTGCGGCGCTGCTCGTGGCCACCGGACCGGTCGCCGGCGGCTGGCCCGCAGCGGTCGGCGCCTTCCTGCTCGCCGGGCTGCTGATCATCGCGGCCGGGCTGATCCCCGCGCTCGGCCGTGCGGTCGCCGCGATCCCCGTCCCGATCGCCTCCGCCATGCTCGCCGGGGTGCTGCTGCCGCTGTGTACGGCCCCGGTACGCGCCCTGGTCGAGGTGCCCCGGCTCGCCGGGCCGGTGGTGCTGGTCTGGCTGCTGCTGCACCGGTTCGCCCGCCGCTGGGCGGTACCGGGCGCGCTCGCCGTGGCGGTGATCGCGATCGCCCTGACCACCTCCGGGCCGGCCCGGCTGGACGTCGCACCGGTCGTCGCGTTCACCGCGCCGTCCTGGACGCTGCCCGCAGTCGTCGGGCTCGCGCTGCCGCTGTTCCTGGTCACCATGGCCGCCCAGAACGTGCCCGGAACCGCGGTGCTCGCCGGGTACGGCTACCGGGCCCCGCTGGGCTCGGCGTTGCGGGTGACCGGGCTCGCCACCGCCCTCGGCGCCCCGGCGGGCGGCCACGCGGTGAACCTGGCCGCGATCACCGCCGCCCTGGCCGCCGGCCCGGACGCCCACCCGGACCCGGAGCGGCGCTGGATCGCCTCGGTCACCGCCGGGATCGGCCTGGCCCTGCTGGGCCTGGGCGCCGGCGTGGCCACCGCCCTGGTGCTGCTCTCCCCGCCGGTGCTGGTCGAGGCCGTCGCCGGGCTCGCCCTGCTCGGCGCGCTCGCCGGGGCCGTCACGGCGGCGGTCGCCCAGCCGGACGCGCGGGAGGCAGCAGTGGTGACGTTCGTGGTCACCGCCTCCGGGGTGAGCCTGCTCGGGGTGGGTGGCGCGTTCTGGGGACTGGTCGCGGGCTGGCTGATGCTGCTGCTGTTCCGCCGCCGGGCGGTCGCATCCCCGCCGGTCGAGCCGCCCCGGACCGAATCCGCCCCGTCGCTTTCCGGCCGGACCGGGTGACGAACTGTTAACCTGGAGTGCGCAGGAGGCCCGTCAGGGTTCCCGCAACCGCCTTAGGGCCCGCTTTCAGGCGGGCCCTTCGTGCGTCGGCCGCCCGGTCGGATGCCAGCACCACGAGTGGTACCGGCGCGGCTCGACCCAGGACCACAGCCGCGTGTTCGTCGTCGCCTCCCGAGGATCCGCGCCCGCCCCGCTCGCCATCCTGCGGAACAGGAAGGTGACCAGGTCGACGGCCTGCACCAGCCGGGAGGCGTGCGACGGGGCGAAGTGCAGGGTGTCCACGATCCGGCTGAGCCGCCGGGAACGGTAGCCCCCGGTTCCGTCGACCCGGTAACGGGTCAGGTCCGAGCGGTGGCTTGCGGGGTTGTCGACCTCGTCCGCGATCACCAGGGCCAGTTCGTCCCGCATCGCCGCGTATCCGTCCACCCGTTCCAGAAGGTGTGACAGCACCACCTCGTGAGCGGGGCGGGTGAGCCCGTAGCGCCGGGTGAGGCCGTGCCGGTCGACGCCGCGCAGGATGACTGTGACGTCGTACGTGCCGATCGCCTTGAGCGCCGCGTTGTAGACGGCGATCCGGGCGCGTGGCGGCACCCTCGCCCAGGCCGTCCGCCCCTGGAACAGGTCGTACCCGTGGAGTTCGGCGGCTCGGTCGATGCCGTACGCCTTGGCCGCGTCCGTCATCACCTCGTCGAGTGCGGTGCTGAGCGGGATGGCCACGGCCTCCGGGACCAGAAGTGCGCCGATCCAGTACCAGCGATCGGTGTACGACTCGTCCACATAGGTCAGGAGCACCCGACGAGCGTAGGCCGCTTTCCGGGCGTGGCCGCCTCGACGCGCAGGGCCGTCGAATCGGCGCATTCGACCCCGGGTGTCACTCCTCGGCGGGCAGCTCCGCGGCCGGGACGGTGAGGCGTACCGCGCCGTCGCCCACCGCGGCGATCCGGTCGGCCAGCACGTAGACCGCGCCGGTGCGGACCAGCTCGGTGGAGACCTTGAGGTAGCCGTCGCGGAGCAGCCGGGCGGCCAGGTCGGCCGGTACGTCCGGCTCCTCGGCCGCCGCCGACTCGATCAGTTCGTCCAGACTGCTGCCCGGGTCGACCGGGGCGGGCGCCTGCACGGTCACCGCGGCCGGGTCGCCGCGCTGCACGAGATCGACTGTGCCCACCTCGACGCCTGCGGAGTCGACCACCCGCATGCCGGTGGTGACCCGGGAGACGGTGTCCTGCTGCTGGCTCATGCAGAAGCGGTTCCCGGGGCGCGCGGGAGCTAAACGGAGGGGGCCCAGCCGCCCGGCGGGCGGGGGGACAGCTCGCGCCAGGTGTCGGTGCCGTCCAGCAGCGCCCGGATCGTCTCCTCGGCCTCCTCGACGCTGGCGTGCTCGTAGAAGCGGGAGATCCCCTCGGCACCGCCGGCCCGCTGCTCGACGTGCCAGCGATCGCCGTCCACCCGGAGGAAGACGTCACGCCGGGCGAGGCGTCCCCATTTCCCGTTCCACCAGTGCCTACGCTGCTCCATGCCCGGACTCTATCGAACATGTGTTCGATACACGTCGGCCCCCGCGAGATCGTCGCGGGGGCCGATCGGCTATGGCGTCAGCGCGGCGCGGGCGGCTCCTGCCGGCGGCCGAGCACGTCGTCCAGGGCGCTGCGCTGGCCGGGCGTGCCGTGGTTGCCGGCGAGCAGCGCGTCCCGGATCTCGGTGAGCAGCTTGACCTCCTCGCTGGGGGCCGAGGGCGGCGGCTCCTCGCCGCGCTTGCGCCGCTCGGCGAGCTTGTTCATCGGGTAGATGACCAGGAAGTACAGCGCGAGTGCGGTCAGGAGGAAGGTGATCAGTGCGTTGATGAAACTGATCCAGTCGAACTCGATGTTGCGGACCGTCCAGGGAGTCCCTTCCAGGCCCTTGTCGCTGCCGGTGATCAGCACCGTGACCAGCGCGATCAGCGGTTTGAGGAACGAATTGGTGAGCTGGGTAACCACGCCGGTGAACGCGGCGCCGATGACGACACCGACCGCCAGGTCGACGACGTTGCCGCGCATGATGAAGTCTTTGAAGCCCTTGAGCATCCGTACTCCCGTGCCCTGATGAGTCTGCGTCGGGGACAACCTATGCCCCGGCGGGCCCTTCGAGAAAAGCACCGGCCTCGATCGCCGCCCGCTGCGGGTCGCCGGCCCGGATCGCCTCGACCAGCCGGCTGTGGTCCACGTACCGCTCCGGAGTGAGCGCCTCACCCATCGCCTGGGCCACCGTGCTGCGCAGCGCGGCGCCGACCGAGGCGTACAGCTCGGCGAGCATGGCGTTGTGCGCGGCCGCCACCACGACCGTGTGCAGCGCGGCGTCCGCCTCCACGAACTCGTCCACCCGGCCGCCGCGCCACGCGGCCTCGCGGGCCGCGAGCGCGCCGTCGAGCGCCGCCAGGTCCTCGGGGGTACGCCTCAGCGCAGCGAGCCGGGCGGCCTCCACCTCGAACGCGCGCCGGACCTCGATCACCTCGGTCATCCGGTCGTCGGTGAGCCGGCGGGCCACCACCGGCGCCAGCTCGTCGGTCGACACCACGTAGGTGCCGGAGCCCTGCCGGCACTCCAGCACCCCGGCGTGCACGAGCGCGCGGACCGCCTCGCGGACCGTGTTCCGCCCCACGCCGAGCGCGGCGACCAGTTGCGGCTCGGTGGGGATGCGCCCGCCCACCGCCCACTCGCCGCCGAGGATCCGCTCCCGGAGCTGCTCGATCGTCTGCCGGACCCGGTGACCGCGCGGAGGCACGGCGACGGAATCCACGGCGGGTGTCACCGGTTACACCTCGTGCCGAAATTCATCCCATGATTGTAGGTTCGAGGTCATGACTCCGCCACCTGCGCCCGCCGCGACAGTGCCCGCCCCCGGCGTCACACCCGCGGCGGGCCCCGCCCCGGCGGCCGGCCCGGTCCGGGGCGGTCTGCTCGTGCTCGCCGGGATGCTGCTCGTCGCGCTGAACCTGCGGGCCGCGGTGACCAGCCTCGGCGCCCTGCTCGACGAGATCCGGGTCGGTCTGGGGCTCTCCGGCGCGATGGCCGGCCTGGTCACCACGCTGCCCACCATCGCGTTCGCCGGACTCGGCGCGCTCACCCCGTGGCTGGTCCGCCGCTGGGCCGCGCCCCGGGTGCTGGTGGTGGCCATGGTGGCGCTCACCGTCGGGCAGGTGCTGCGCGCGGTCACCGGCTCGGCGGCGGTCTTCGTGCTCACCAGCGCGCTCGCGCTGGCCGGCATCGCGGTGGCGAACATCCTGCTGCCGATGCTCGTCAAGCAGCACTTCCCGCACCGCACCGGACTGGTCACCGGGGCGTACACGATGGCCCTGACTGTGGGCACGACGGTGGCCGCCGCCTCCGCCGTGCCGGTCGCGCACGCGTTCGGCTCCTGGCGGGCCGGACTCGGCATCTGGGCCGGGCTGGCCGCGCTGGCCGTACTCCCGTGGGTGCCGCTGGCGCTGCGCGCCCGCGCCGCGCGACGGGCCGCGCCCCCGGCGGTGGCGGTCGCCGCCCCGGCCCGCGTGCAGCCGGGGCGGACCCGGCTCGGCTGGGCCATGGCGGTCTACTTCGGGGCGCAGTCGCTCAGCGGGTACGCGATCATGGGCTGGCTGGCCCAGCTCTTCCGGGACGCCGGATACCGGCCGGAGACGGCCGGGCTGCTGCTCGCCGGGGTGACCGCGCTGGGCGTGCCGGTGGCGCTGATGATGCCGGCGCTCGCCGGACGGCTGGCCACGCTCCGCCCGCTGGTGCTGTCGCTGACCGTGTTCTCCGCCGCCGCGTACGCCGGTCTGGCGCTCGCCCCGCACGGCCTGGCGCCGCTGTGGGTGCTGCTGCTGGCGCTCGGCCAGGGCGCGTTCCCGCTCATCCTGACCACGATCGGGCTGCGCGCCCGGACCGCCGAGGGCACCGTGGCGCTGTCCGCGTTCGCGCAGAGCACCGGGTACGTGATCGCGGCGCTCGGGCCGCTGCTGGTGGGCATCCTCTACGAGGCGACAGGCGGCTGGACCGCCCCGATCGGCTTCCTGCTGGTGGCGCTGGCCGTGCAGACGGCGGCGGGCATGGTGATCGCCCGTCCCCGCTACATCGAGGACGAGCGCTGAGCGGGATCGGTCAGGAGGAGGCCGGGGTGGGATCGCCCGCGACGGCCTGCTCGACCGTCGGGTACGTGTGCAGCACCTCGACCAGGCCGCTGACCTCGAGGATGCGCAGCACGCCGCGCTGCGGGGCGGCCAGCCGGACCACGCCGCCCGCCTCGTCGCAGTTGTTCTTCGCCCGGACGAACACCGACAGGCCGGTGGAGTCGCAGAACGACACCTCGGCCAGGTCGAAGACGAGGCGGCTGCGCCCCTTGTCCAGCAGATCCGTGATCTGGTCCTGGAGCTGCGGTGCCGTGGCCATGTCGAGCTCGCCCGCGACCGACACGACGACCACGTCGCCGCGCTGTTCCGTGTGCACCGTCAAGGACATTCGTCGACCTCCTGTGTTCGGGGGAAACGGTATCCCACGATGGGCGCGCCGCGCAGAACGGGAGCGGTCACGGGTGCGGTCGATCATTCTTTGCTCCGTGACAAGTAGCGCCCCGGCCTCCGGTGATAGAGTCCGCCCGTCCAAATCAGGGAGGTCACCATGGCGTTGAGCGCCGAACAGGGTGGTCGGCTCGCCCACCTGCTCAGTCAGCACGCGGACCGGTTGACCAACCGCTGGACGGAGATCGTCGGCAGTTCGCTGCGCGGCCGCCTGAGCCGGGCCGAGCTGGCTCGCCAGGTGCAGGAGTTGCAGCGCGCGCTGATCGACGCCGGCCGGCAGGGCGTCTCCGACCTGGCCGACGAGCACGGCGGTGAGCTGCGGGCGGTGCTGTCCGAGCTGTCCACCAACCGGGCCCGCCAGGGATTCTCCGCCACCGAGACAGCGATCAGCGTGTTCGCGTGCAAGGACGCCCTGCTGGAGCTGATGGAGGATGAGAAGGGCGACGAGACCCTGCGCGACTTCGTCGCCTTCTCCGCGCTCGTCGACCAGATGGGCCTGTTCACGTTCGAGACGTTCGTCCGGGCCCGCGAGAGCCTGATCGCCGACCAGGCGGAGCAGCTGCTGGAGCTGTCCACCCCGGTGGTGAAGCTCTGGGAGGGCGTGGTCGCCGTCCCGCTGGTCGGGACGCTGGACTCGGCCCGCGCCCAGGTGGTGATGGAGCGGCTGCTGCAGACGCTCGTCGACACCGGCTCGCCGTACGCGATCATCGACATCACCGGCGTGCCGGCGGTGGACACGCAGGTCGCGCAGCACATCCTCAAGACCGTGGTGGCCGCCCGGCTGATGGGCGCCGACTGCATCATCTCCGGCATCCGCCCGCAGATCGCCCAGACGATCGTGGCCCTCGGTATCGAGTTCGGTGACATCGCCACCAAGGCGAGCCTCGCCGACGCGCTGCGCCACGTGCTGCGCCTGACCGGGGTCGAGACCACCGCTCGCCGCCCGCGCCGGGAGTCCTGATGGAACGGGTGCCGATCCTCAAGATCGGCGACATCCTGCTGGTCTCCATCCAGGTCGACATGTCCGACCAGACGGCGGTCCAGTTGCAGGAGGACCTGGCCGAGCGGATCGTCGCCACCGGCTGCCACGGCGTGATCATCGACATCACGGCGCTGGACATCGTCGACTCCTTCGTCGGCCGGATGCTGTCCACCATCGCGTCCATCTCGAAAGTGCTGGACGCCGAGACGGTGGTGGTCGGCATGCGCCCGGCCGTCGCCATCACGCTCGTCGAACTGGGGCTGTCGCTCAACGGCATCCGTACCGCGCTGAACGTCGAGCGCGGCATGGAGCTGATCGCGGCCAGCCGCGCCGACGAGTGGGACGAGGCGGCCGACGACGAGGACACCGAGACGACGGCGACGGCATGACCACGGGCGTCGACCTGGGTGTGCCGGCGACCCAGGCGATCCGCAGCGACGAGGACGTGGTGCGGGTCCGGCAGTTGGCGCGTACCACAGCCGTCGCGGTCCGCCTCTCCCTGGTGGACCAGACGAAGCTCGTCACCGCCGCCAGCGAGCTGGCCCGCAACACGCTGATCTACGGTGGCGGGGGCAGCGCCGAGGTGAGCACCGTGTCCGACGGCCGCCGGCGCGGCGTGCGGATCGTCTTCGCCGACGAGGGCCCGGGCATCCCCGACCTCGACCTGGCGCTCACCGACGGCTACACCACCGGCGGCGGGCTGGGCCTGGGACTGAGCGGCGCCCGCCGGCTCGTCGACGACTTCGACATCCGGACGGCTGTCGGCGAGGGGACGCGGATCACCGTCACCAAGTGGTCGCGATGATCGCCGACGTGGTGCCCGACCACGGCATCTGGTTCCGGGTCGACACCGGCGCGACCGCCGGCAGCGTACGCCGGGCGGCCGAGCGTCTCGGCCGGCAGCTCGAACTGAGCGCGGCGCGCGTCGCGGACCTGGCCATCGTCACCGCCGAGATCACCAGCAACCTGGTCAAGCACGCCCGCGAGGGCACGCTCCTGATGCGTCCGGCGCGCCGGGGCGGGCGGGCCGGTGTGGAGCTGGTCGCGATCGACTCCGGCCCCGGCATGGCCGACCTCACGCTCTCCTCCGCCGACGGCCACTCCACCGCCGGCACGCTCGGCATCGGGCTCGGCGCGATCACCCGGCAGTCGAGCCGGTTCGACGGCTACTCGTCGCCGGGGCGGGGCACGGTCCTGGTCGTCCAGGTCTGGGACGCCGCACCGCCGGAGCCGGACTGGGCGGGCGGGCTGGCCCGGCCGATCACCGGCGAGCAGACGAGCGGCGACGGGTACGCGGTGCGTCAGGTCGGCGGCCGGCGGCAGGTGCTGGTCTCCGACGGGCTGGGCCACGGGCCGCTCGCCGCCGCCGCCACAGGTGCCGCCGTGTCCGCGTTCCGTTCGGCGCCGGACGGGCCGCCGGACGTCGTGGTGCGGCACCTGCACGCCGCCATCTCGCACACCCGGGGCGCCGCGCTCGCGGTGGCCGAACCGGATCCGGCCGCCGGAGTGCTCCGCTACGCCGGGCTGGGCAACATCGCCGCGATGATCGTCGCGCCGGGCGAGCGGCGGCGCGGGCTGGTCTCGCTGCCGGGCATCGCCGGGCACCAGCGTCCGGCGATCCGCGGGTACGACTACCCCTTCTCGCGCGACGCCACCCTGGTCATGCACAGTGACGGAGTGGTGGACCGCTGGGATCTGGACGACTATCCCGGGCTCGCCGGCCGCAACCCGCTGCTGGCCGCCGCGACCCTGCTGCGCGACGCCGGTGTCCGCCGTGACGACGCCTGCGTCCTGGTGGCCCGGGGGGCGGCATGACCGAGCCCCTCCTGCACCTCGCGCTCCGGGTGGAGCAGGACATCTTCCTGGTCCGGCAGCGTGGCCGGGAGGTGGCCGCGGCGGTCGGGCTGGAACATCAGGACCAGGTACGGATCGCCACCGCGCTCAGCGAGGTGGCCCGGGAACTGTTGCACGGGGCCGACGGCGCGGACGTGACGTTCGCCCTCGACCGGGACGCGGTCGGCCGCCGGGTCCTCCAGGTGGACCTGTCGCCGCTGCGTCCGCTCCCCGGTGGACGGTACGAGCCGCAGTCCGGCGCCGTCGCGCGTCTGGTGGACACGTTGCGGGTGGTGGCCGTCGAGGGCGATACCGTCGTGAGGATGTCCCGACGAGTGCCCGACCACGCCGAGGAGCTGACGGCCGAGCGCGCCGCCGAGCTCCGCGCCGAGCTGGCCGAGCGCGCGCCGGGTTCCGCGCTGGACGAGTTGGCCGCCCAGAACGCGCAGCTCATCGCCGCCCTCGACGAGGTACGCAGCCAGCGCGACGAGCTGGCGGTGCTGAACTCCGAACTCCAGGAGACCAACCACGGAGTGATGGCGCTCTACAACCAGCTCACCGAGGAGCTGGAGGAGACCAACCGCGGTGTGGTGGCGCTCTACGCCGAACTGGACGAGAAGTCCGCCCAGCTGCGGGCCGCGAGCGAGTCGAAGAGCCGGTTCCTGGCGAACGTCAGCCACGAGCTGCGCGCCCCGGTCACCGCGATCATCGGCCTGGCCCGGCTGCTCGCCGACTCCGCCTCCGACCCGCTCACCGGCGAGCAGGCCCGTCAGGTGGGGCTGATCCGCTCCTCGGCGGGCGACCTGCTGGGGCTGGTCAACGAGCTGCTCGACCTGGCCAAGGCGGAGTCGGGCCGGATCGAGCCGGACTGGTCCGACGTCGATCTGCGCGCCGTGTTCGGGCAGTTGCGCGGCACGCTGCGGGCGCTCGCCGCGCGCCCCGAGGTGGAGCTGGTGGTCGAGGAACCGCCGGCCCCGGCCACTGTGCGCTCGGACGAGGTGCTGCTCGCCCAGGTGCTGCGCAACCTGCTGCACAACGGACTGAAGTTCACCGAACGCGGCGAGGTACGCCTGCGCGCCGAGCGCCGCGGCGGCCAGTGGACGCTGTCGGTCACCGACACCGGCGTGGGCATCCCGCCGGAGCTGCACGAACGGGTCTTCGAGGAGTTCTACCAGGTGCCCGGCACGACCCGGGTCGGTGGCACCGGGCTCGGCCTGCCGTACGCGCGCCGGCTGATCACGCTGCTCGGCGGGACGCTGGAGCTGACCAGCGAACCCGGCCGGGGCAGCACGTTCACAGTGGTCCTCCCCGCGGGCGGAGCGTGACGGTGGACGGCGGGCCGGTGACCGTGCTTGTGGTCGACGACAGCGGCCCCAAGCGATACCTGCTGGTCAACTGGCTGACCCGGGCCGGCTTCGTCACCGTCGAGGCCGAGAACGGCACGGCGGCGCTGGAGCGGGTGGACCGGGAACACATCGACCTCGTGGTGCTCGACGTCCGTCTGCCGGACATGAGCGGCTTCGAGGTGTGCGAGCGGATCAAGGAGGCGCACCCGTCGATCCCGGTCATCCACGTCTCCGCGCACGCGGTCGACGTGGTCGACCGGGCGCAGGGTCTCACCCGGGGCGCGGACGCCTACCTGGCCGAGCCGATCGAGCCGGAGGAACTGGTCGCCACCGCCCACGCGGTGCTGCGCTACTACCAGGCCCGGCGGCGGGCCGAGCAGCTCGCCGAACGGCTCGCCGCGCTCGCCGACGCCACTGTGGAGATGCACGCGACGCCGAACTTCGTCCGGCTGCTGGAGGCCGCCGCGAGCGGCGCGGCGCGGATCTTCAATGCCCCGGCGGCGGTGGTCGCCGAGACGTTCGACGGGGACTGCCTGGCGGGCGTGGCGGCCGACCCGCACACACCGGCCACCATCGTGCCGTGGGTGGTGGACGACACCGGAGTGCCGATCGGCACCCGGGTACGCGTCGACGAGCCGGCCAACTGGGCGCTGGCCGGCTGGCCGGACGGCGACACCGTGACCGTCGCCGCCTCCCGGCTGCGCGAGGACCGGGCCCCGCTCTACGTGGTGGTGCCGACCGCCACCCAGACCGTACGCACGCCGGTGCTGGTGCAGCTCGCCCAGGCGGTCGCCTCGGCGGTCGAGGCGCAGCGGTCCTTCGACGAGGAGCACCGGATCGCTGTGACGTTGCAGCGCAGCCTGCTGCCGCAGCGGCTGCCCGACGTCGTCGGCCTGGACCTGGCCGTCCGGTACGAGCCGGCGAGCGCGCAGACCGAGGTGGGCGGCGACTTCTACGAGCTGGTGATGCTCGACGGCCACCTGCTGGTGGCGATCGGTGACGTGGCCGGGCACTCGCTGCACGCCGCCACGGTGATGGCCGAGCTGCGGCACGCGGTACGGGCGTACGCGGTCGAGGGGCACCAGCCGGGCGTGATCCTGGACCGGGTCAACGAGCTGATGCGCAACCTGCTGCCGACCGAGCTGGCCACCATCTGCGTGCTGCTGCTCCACCCGCCGACCGGGCTGGTCCGGCTGGCCAGCGCCGGGCACCTGCCGGCGTTGCTCAGCCGGGACGGGAGGGTCGAGTTCGTGACGCAGTCCGCGCCCCTGCTCGGCGTACGCGCGCCGCGCCCGCCGGACCTGGAGTTCGTGCTGCCCGCCGGGGCCACGCTCGTGCTCTACACCGACGGGCTGATCGAACGGCGGGACGCCACGATCGACGACGGCATGGCGGCGCTCGGCGTGGCCGCCACCCGGGTGGACGACGACCTGGACGATTTCTGCCGGCGGCTGCTCGTCGAGCTGGCGCCGCCGGAGATCCACGACGATGTCGCTGTGGTAGCGGTCCGTCGCCGCTGATCCCCTGGTCCTGAGAAGTGGGGCCGATCGACGCCGTCCTCATACGCTGGCCCGATGAATACCAAGACCAGTGAACTGCTCGCCGTCGCGGCGCCGGGTACGGCCGCTGTGGTGCGCGGCATCTCCGACGACCAGCTCGTCCTGCCCACCCCCTGCCCGGACTACACAGTGCGCGACCTGCTGGGCCACCTGTTCGACGTGGTGGTCAACTTCCAGGCGCTGGCCCGCCGGGAGGAGGTCGACTGGTCCGGCAAGACCGACCACCTGACCGACGGCTGGCGGGACCGGTTCGCGACCGAGGCGGCCCGGCTGACCGAGGCGTGGTCCGACCCGGCCACACAGGAGGGGGTCTCCCCCGGCATGGGACTGCCGCAGGAGACGGTCGGCATGATGGCCCTGATCGACCTCACCGTCCACGGATGGGACCTGGCGCGGGCCACCGGCCAGGAGCTGACCGTGGACCCGGCAGTGGTGGCCGCGGGACACGAGTTCATGGACCGGATGGGCGACACGGGGCAGAAGATGGGCGCGTTCGGCCCGCCGGTGCCCACCGGCGCGGCACCGGACAGCATGGACGCGCTGCTCGGCCGGGCCGGGCGCGACCCGGCCTGGACCCGCTGAACCGAACGGCCCGCGTGGTGCGCCGCGCGGGCCGTTCTTGACACCACTATTCGCTCAGCGAATAGTAGGGCCGTGTCCACGTCGCACGTCCTGCTCGGGCTGCTCGCCGCCGGCCCGCGCCACGGCTACGAGCTGAAGCGCGCGCACGACGAGCGGCTGCCCCGCGCCCGGCCGCTCGCCTTCGGGCAGGTCTACGCGACACTGGCCCGCCTGTGCCGCGACGGCCTCGTGGCCACGGCCGGGCAGACCCGGGAGGGCGGACCGGACCGCACCTCGTACGCGCTCACCGAGGACGGGCGGGCGGCGCTGGACCACTGGCTCGGCACCGTCGAGCCGCCGATGCCGTACGTGGCCAGCACGCTCTTCGCCAAGGTGGTGGTCGCGCTCCTGGTGGCCGACGTCGACCAGGCCCGCGTCTACCTGATCGCGCAGCGGCAGGCGCACACGCAACGCCTGCGCGAACTGACCGCGCTGAAGACGGCCCCCGGCGCCCGCCTCGACGAGGTGGTCGCCGCCGACTTCGCCATCGCCCACCTCGACGCCGATCTCCGGTGGCTGCACACCACCCTCGACCGGGTCGCCGACTGGCACCGGGAGGTGCGCACGTGACGTTCCTGCAAGCGCGCGGAGTGGTCCGCGCCTACGGTCACAACCCCGCGCTGCGCGGTGTGACGCTCGACGTGGCCGAAGGCGAGATCGTCGCGGTCACCGGCCCGAGCGGCTGCGGCAAGTCCACGCTGCTGCACTGTCTCGCCGGCATCCTGCGCCCCGACGCCGGTCAGGTCACCTGGCGCGGAGAACGGATCGACACGTGGTCGGAGGCGGCCCGCTCGCGGCTGCGCCGTACCGAATTCGGGGTGCTGTTCCAGTTCGGTCAGCTCGTCGCCGAGCTGACCGCCGCGGAGAACGTCGCGCTCCCGCTGTTGCTCGCCGGCACGGGGCGGCGAGCGGCGCGGACGGCGGCGCTCTCCTGGCTGGACCGGCTCGGCGTGGCCGACGTCGCCGACGCCCGGCCCGGTGAGATGTCCGGCGGGCAGCAGCAACGCTGCGCGCTGTCCCGGGCGCTCGTCACCGAACCACGGGTGATCTTCGCCGACGAGCCGACCGGCGCGCTCGACACGCTGGCCGGCGAGCAGGTGCTCACCCAACTGGTCCGGCTGGCCCGCGAGCAGCGCACCACAGTCGTGCTGGTGACGCACGAGCCGCGCATCGCCGCGTACGCGGACCGGGAGGTCAGCCTGCGCGACGGCATGGTCGACCACACCGGGCTCGGGCTCGACCCGGCGCTGCCGGGCGGGTCGCGGTGAGGCCGGGGACGCTGCTGCGTCTCGTGCTGGCGGGCACCCGCACCGACATCGCACGGGTGGTGCTCACGGCGGTGAGCGCCGCGCTCGCGACGCTGGCCGGGCTGGCCGCGCTGACCGTGCTGTCGGTGGTGAAGCCGTCCGGCGACGAAGGGCTCAACTCCGACCAGTACACCAACGCCCTGCTGCGGGAACCCGGTCTGCGCCCCGGCGTGGCGTTCGCGTTGCTGCTGCTCTGCGTACCGGTCCTGGGGCTGGCCGGGCAGTGCGCCCGCCTCGGCGCGCCGGGCCGGGACCGGCGGCTGGCCGCGTTCCGGCTGGCCGGTGCCACCCCTGGGCAGGTCACCCGGGTCGCGGTCGCCGAGACCGGCGTGGCGAGCCTGCTCGGCACCCTCGTCGGCCTGGCCGTCTTCCTGGCCGGGCGCCGGCTGCTGCACCGGCCCGACGCGGACGGGCGGCTGCCGCTGCCCACCGACGTGCACCCGGCCCCGGTGGCGGTGGCAGCCGTCGTGCTCGGCCTGCCGCTGGCCGCCGCGCTGGTGAGCGCGTTGCTGCTGCGGCGGGTCGCCACCACCCCGTTCGGCGTCGTGCGCCGGGTCCGCACCCGGGCGCCCTGGCCGTGGCCGGGCGTGCTCATCCTCGCCGCGCTGGCGATGTTCGCCGCGATCCGCCCGCTCCTGCTCTGGTACGAACGGCGTGGCGCCGTGGCCCCCGACTGGCCGGTGCCGACATTGCTCGTCGTCGGCGGGCTGACCGCGATGATCGGCGTGGTGTCGGGCACCGGCTGGATCTCGTACCGGACCGGCCGGCTGCTGCACCGGCACGGACGCGGCCCGGCCGCCCTGCTCGCCGCCCGCCGGCTGGCTGCCGACCCGTGGGCGGGCAGCCGCACCTTCGCCGCGTTGCTGGCCGCGCTGATCTTCGGCGCCGGTGCCGCAGGGCTGCGTGCCGACTTCCAGGCCGAGGCCGAGGTGACCCGCCGCACCGGCTCCGGATTGGCCGACCCGGGCTTCTACCTCGGCGCGATGGACCTGGCCGACCTCGCGGTCCTGGTGGCGATGGCGATCGCCGGCGGTGGGCTGCTCGTGGCGGTGGTCGAGGGGATCACCAGCCGGCGACGGGCGTACGCGGCGCAGGTGGCGACCGGCGTGCCACGGGCCACCATCGGCCGGTCGCTGCTCTGGGCCGCGCTCGCCCCCGCCGTACCCGCGATCGGGCTCGCGTTGACGGTCGGCTACCTGCTGGTCCGGGGCGTCATGCCGGCACCGAGCAACGGCGGCTTCACGCGGACGATCTGCGACGCCGGCTCGGAACTGTGCGGCGATCCGGCCACCGCGGCGCGGTACACCCGAACCGAATGGGTGCCGAAGACGACAGTTCCGCCGGACGTACCGTGGGATCAGCTGGCCTGGCTCGCGGCGGGCGGGCTGGCGGCGGTGCTGTGCACGGTCGTAGCCGGCCTGCTGTTCCTGCGCACCGCGACGTCGGTGGAGGAACTGCGCGCGGGCTGAGCGGTCAGCGGCCGAGCAGGCCTTCCTTACACCTCAGGCGCGGCCGACGCGGTCGAGGATCCAGGCGTTGACGAACGCCTCCTCGCGCCAGGAGTCGTACCGGCCGCTCGGGCCACCGTGGCCCGCGCCCATCTCGGTCTTGAGCAGGTAGTCGCCGGCCGGCGCGAGCGACCGCAGCCGGGCGATCCACTTGGCCGGCTCGTGGTAGAGCACGCGCGTGTCGTTGAGGCTGGTCACCGCCAGGATGGCCGGGTATTCGACGGTGGCCACGTTCTCGTACGGCGTGTACGACTTCATGTACGCGTAGACCTCGGGGTCGTCGAGCGGGTTGCCCCACTCCTCCCACTCGGTGACAGTCAACGGCAGCGACGGGTCGAGGATCGAGGTGAGCGCGTCCACGAACGGCACCTGCGCGACGATGCCGGTGAACGCGTCCGGGGCGAGGTTCGCCACCGCGCCCATCAGCAGGCCGCCGGCCGAGGCGCCCCGGGCGACCAGCCGGTCGCTCGCCGTCCAGCCCGCCTTCACCAGGTGCCGGGCGCAGGCCACGAAGTCGGTGAACGTGTTCTTCTTGGCCAGCAGCTTGCCCTCGTCGTACCAGCGCCGGCCCAGCTCACCGCCGCCCCGGATGTGCGCCACCGCGAAGATCACGCCGCGGTCGAGCAGGCTCAGCCGGGCGATCGAGAACCACGGGTCCATGCTCGCCTCGTACGACCCGTAGCCGTAGATGACGGCGGGCGCCGAGCCGTCGCGCGGGGTGTCGCGGCGGCAGACGAGCGAGATCGGTACGCGGGTGCCGTCGTCGGCGAGCGCCCAGTCCCGGTGCTGCTCGTAGTCGGCCGGGTCGTACGCCCGCCCGTCCGGCCCGGGGCGGACCGGCTTCTGCCGGCGCAGCGTCAGCTCCCGGGTGACCAGGTCGTAGTCGTAGACCGAGTCGGGGGTGACGAGCGAGGTGTAGCGCAGCCGCACCTCGCTCGTGCGGTACTCGGGGTTGGCGTCCAGCCCGACGCTGTAGATCGGCTCGGGGAAGTCGATGTCCCAGCTGTCGTCGGTGCCCACCGGCAGCACCCGCAGGCCGGTCAGGCCGTTGGTGCGCAGCGACACCACGAGGTGGTTCTCGAACGCGTCGACCGCCTCCAGCCGGGTGCCAGGGGTGTGCGGGATCAGCGGCTCCCACTCGCCCGGCGAGTCCGCCGAGGTGTACGCCAGCGCGAAGTCCTCCGCGCCGTCGTTGTGCAGGATCAGGAAGCGGTGGCCGTGGTGCTCCACCGCGTACTCGATGCCCTGACGCCGCGGGGCCACGACGGCGGGCTCGCCGGTCGGGTTGGACGCCGGGATCACCCACACCTCGCTGGTGATCTTGCTGTGGATGTCGATGACCACGAAACGCTCGGAGCGGGTCAGCTCGACGCCGACCCAGAACCGCTCGTCGTCCTCCTGGTAGACCACCACGTCCTCGGTGGACGCCGTGCCGACGGTGTGCCGCCAGACCCGGTTCGGCCGCCACGCCTCGTCCACAGTCACGTAGAACAGCGTGGACGCGTCGCTGGACCAGGCCGTGCCGTAGAACGTGTCCGGTACCTCGTCCGGCAGCGACTCGCCGGTGGTCAGATCCTTGATCCGCAGCGTGAAGCGCTCGTCGCCGGAGAAGTCGGTGGAGTAGGCCAGCCAGCGCCCGTCCGGGCTGACGTCGAACGCGCCGAGCGAGAAGAAGTCGTGCCCCTCGGCGAGCTGGTTGCCGTCGAGCAGCACCTCCTCGCCGTCGAGCGGGGCGCCGTCCGCGCTGACCGGAGGCGCCGTCTCGCCCGGCAGGACCGCGCGCCGGCAGTGCACGCCGTACTGCTGGCCCTCCACCGTGCGGGTGTAGTACCAGTAGCCGTCCTTGCGGGTCGGCACCGACAGGTCCGTCTCCTGGGTGCGCCGGCGCGTCTCCTCGAACAGCTCCGCGCGCAGGCCGGCCAGGTGGGCGGTGCGCGCCTCGGTGTACGCGTTCTCGGCGTCCAGATACGCGATCGTGTCCGGGTCGTCCTTGGCGGCGAGCCAGGCGTACTCGTCGAGGACTGTGTCACCGTGATGGACGCGCTCGGTCGGGACGCGCTTGGCGACGGGCGGTGGGGTTTCGGTCACGGCGCCACGTTACCGGTCGGCGGGCCGCCGCCGGGCTCGCCCGCCGCCCGAACCCCGCGACTCGCCGCCAGGTCTTTCGAACATGTGTACGATAACCGCCATGGCGGATGCGGCACGTTCCACCGACCGACTCGAAGCCCTCGACATCACCCGGAAGCTGGCCGCGATCTGCGGCACCCCGTTCGCCCGCTTCGCCGGCCCGGCCGACGAGGTGGCCGGCCGTACCGCCCGATGGGTGGCCGTGCCGGGTGGCCCGCACGCCGCGGCGGAGGTGTTGCGGCTGGCCGCGGCGCACGACCTGACAGTGGTGCCCCGCGGCGCCGGCACGAAGATCGACTGGGGTGCCGCGCCGGCGCAGGTGGACATCATGCTCGACACCGGCCGCCTCGCCGGGGTCTGGCACGAGCCGCGCGACGCGGCGGTGGCCGAGATCGGCGCCGGTACGCCGCTGCGCGCCGTCCAGGCCACGCTCGCGCGCACCAACCGGCGGCTGCCTGTCGACGCGCCCTCGCCGGGCGCGACGCTCGGCGGGGTGCTCGCCGCCGACGAGTCCGGTCCGCTGCGCCACCGGCACGGCAGCCCGTGCGCCCAGCTCGTCGGGGTGCGCTACCTCGACGCCGACGGTGAGCTGGTGAGCGTCGGCGAGTCCGGCACGGAGGCGCTCGGCCGGGCCACCCCTGGCAGCGGCGGTGGCCGGGCGAGTGGACGCGGTCCGGCGGGCGGTGCCGGCGGCGATCCGGGTCGCGGCGGCGGGGACGCGATACTCGGTCGCGGCGACCTACCCGGGCTGGACGTGGCCCGGCTGCTCTGCGGCTCGCAGGGCGGGCTCGGCGTGCTGGTCTCGGCCACCATGCGGGTGCACGCCATCCCGGCCGGCCGGCTCTGGGTGTCCCGCCCGGTGTGGACGCCACTGGAGGTGCACGACCTGGTCCGGGCCGTCCTGGCCGCGGGCGTCGATCCGGCCGCCGTCGAACTGGACCTGCCGGTGCCGGTGCCGCTGCCCCGGCGCCGCATTCCGCCGACGCACCCGTCGGTGATCAATCGCCCCGACCATCCCGCCGTGACCGGACGACCCGCTGCGGGCAGCCTCGTGGTGCTGCTGGAGGGCGGCCCGGCCGACGTGACCGAGCGGGCCGAGCGGCTCACCGCCGTCCTCGGCGCCGAGGCGATCGTCAGCCACCACGCACCGGAATGGTGGGGGCGTTACCCGTTCGCGCCCGGCGACACGGCGCTGCGCATCGAGGTGCCCATCAACGACCTGCACGCGGCCGTCTACGCGTTGCGCGACGCGACCGGCGGCCCGGTGCCGGTACGCGGCTCGGCCGGCTCGGGCACCGTCCACGCCGCCCTGTCCGGCGCGCTGCCGCCCGAGCGGGTCGCCTCGATCCTCACCGCGGTCCGCAGCGTGCTGATCGCCCGGCGGGGCCGGTGCGTGGTGGTGGCCGCGCCCGCGGCGGTACGCCGTGCCGTGGACCTCTGGGGCGAGCTGCCCACGTTGCCGCGCCTGCGCAGCGCCAAGGCCCACCTGGATCCGCACCACCGCCTGGCCCCCGGC
>NZ_LEKG01000119.1:0-23419 GCF_001029515.1 Micromonospora sp. RV43
GGGCGGAGGCGGGTGGCGAGCTGGGCTCGGACCAGGTCGGGGACGTGGGCGGAGATGTCGCCGCCCCACTTCGCCACGTCCTTGATCAGGCTGGACGAGATGAACGAGTAGAGCGGGTTGGTCGGCATGAAGAGCGTCTCCACGCCGGCCAGGCCGATGTTCATCTGCGCCATCTGCAGCTCGTAGTCGAAGTCGCTCACCGCACGCAGGCCCTTGATCAGCACACTCGCCTGCTGGGCGCGGCAGAAGTCGACGAGCAGGCCGCGGAACGACTCCACCCGGACGTTGTCGTACGAGGCGGTCACCTCGCGGAGCATGGCGATCCGCTCCTCGACGGTGAACAGGCCCTGCTTCGACTGGTTGACCAGCACTCCGACGATCACCTCGTCGAACAACCGGCTGGCCCGGCCGATGATGTCGAGGTGTCCGTTGGTGACCGGGTCGAACGAGCCCGGGCAGACCGCACGTCTCATGATCGGCGACCGTACCAAAGAGTGGTCTCGCCGTAACGTCTGCTGCGCTCCGGAGTGACACCTTCCACCCACGTGACCGGTCCGGTACGGCTGGACCGCTCGACGACCACCAGGGCGTCCGGGGCGAGCCAGGCGCCGTCGACCAGCGCGGACAGCATCGCGGTGATCTCGGCGTCCGGCACCGCGTACGGCGGATCGGCGAAGACCACGTCGTACGGCCCGTCGGTGGGTCCGGCCGCCAGCACGGTGGCGACCTTGCCGGTGACCAGGCGCGCGGCCGGCGCGGCCCGGAGCGCGGCGATGTTCTCCCGGATCACCCGGGCGGCCCGCGCGTCGGACTCGACGAGCAGGACGTGGGCCGCGCCCCGGGACAGCGCCTCCAGACCGACCGCGCCGGAACCGGCGTACAGGTCGGCGAAGCGCGCCCCGTCCAGGTCGACGTGGGAGTGCACGGCGCTGAACAGCGCCTCACGGACCCGGTCCGAGGTGGGACGGGTGCCGGCGCCTGGTGGCGCGGCGATCCGCCGGCCGCCGAGCGTGCCGGCCACGATCCGGGTCACCGTCGCTCCCTGCGCATGCCCCGACGCTACGCGACGCCCGGCCCGGTGACGCGTCGGCCACCCGCCCGGCCGGACCCCGCGTGGATCACCGCGCCTCGGGAGTGTCGACCGCCGACGTGATCGTTCTCGGATCGACCTCGGCCCGGTTGGTCAGCAGGACGAGCCGCTGGTCGGATTCGGGCAGCCAGGCGGCGAACGCCTTGTAGCCGCCGTTGTCCCCGGAGTGGTGCAACGCCCGCCGGCCGGCCAGCGGGCCGACGAAGAAGCCGTAGCCGTACGCCTCGTCGGGGCGTCCGGTGGGCGCGTGCGGCGCGGTCATCGCCGCCACCGGGTCCGGGGCGAGCAGCCGGCCCCGGCGCGGTACGTCCAGCCAGGTGAGCAGGTCCGCGCCGGTGCACCAGACGTCACCCGCGCCCATGCTGACGGTCGCCAGGTCCCACGACGGCACCGGACGGCCGCCCACGTGTCCGACCGCCACGTCCGGCCGTCCGTCGCCCGCACCGGCGAAGCTACCGGTCATGCCCAGCGGCGCGAAGACCTCGTCGGCGAGGAACTCGGCGTACGGCCGGTCGGCCACGCGCTCGACGGTCCGGGCCAGCAGCACGTAGCCGGGGCTGCTGTAGTGCCACCCCGCGCCGGGCCGGAACAGCGGCGGCAGCGCCGCGAACCGGTCGAGCAGCTCGTCCGGCTCGGCCGGCCCGTGCAGGTCGATCGCCGGGTAGTCCTCCCAGTGGCCCAGGCCGGAGGTGTGGGTGAGCAGGTGGTGCAGCGTGATGCCGGACCACTCCGGCGGCGGCGTGCCGGGCAGCCGGCGTACCACCGGATCGGACAGGCTCAGCGCCCCCCGCTCGGCGAGCAGCAGCACCGCCACTGCGGCCATCTGCTTGCTGATCGACGCGATCTGGAACCGCGTCGCCGCCGTGCACAGCCGGCCGGACGCCTCGTCGGCGACTCCGGCGACCCGGTCCACAGCGAGTTCGTCGCCGCGGGTCAGAAGCAGCACGCCGTGTTCGAGTGATGGTGTCGACATCTGCGCGAGCCTAGGCACGCGACGCCCGTGCCGCAGTCCCGCGAGGCCGCACCGGGGCGCCGTGCGAGCCCGCGCGTCAGCCCTTCTCCAGGTATTCGGCCCGCTCCTCGTCGACGAGCGCGGCGACCGACGCCGCCAGCGCCGGATGCCGGGAAAGATCCGGGTCGTCCTCGACCAGTTCGATCGCCTCGGCCCGCGCGTCGCGGATCAGCTCGGTGTCGCGCAGCAGCGACAGCAGCCGCAGGTGCGAACGCCGGCCGGACTGGGTCGCGCCCAGCACGTCGCCCTCCCGGCGCTGCTCCAGATCGAGTTCGGCGAGCTTGAAGCCGTCGGTGGTGGAGGCGACCGCGTCCAGCCGCTCCCGCGCGGACGAACCCTCGGCCGCCTCGGTGACCAGCAGGCAGAGACCGGCGGCCGAGCCCCGGCCCACCCGGCCGCGCAACTGGTGCAGCTGGGAGACGCCGAACCGGTCGGCGTCCAGCACGATCATCACTGTTGCGTTCGGCACGTTCACGCCGACCTCGACCACTGTGGTCGCGACCAGCACGTCCAGCTCGCCGTCGGCGTACGCGCGCATCACCGCGTCCTTCTCGTCCGCAGGCAGCCGCCCGTGCAGCACCCCGATCCGCAGCCCGTGCAGCGGCCCCTCGGCCAGCAGCGGGGCCACCTCGGTCACCGCCAGCGGCGGGCGGCGGCCGTTGTCGTCCTCCCGCGGCGGCTCCTCGTCCGACACCGGCCCCTCACCGATACGCGGGCACACCACGTACGCCTGGTGGCCCTTCGTGACCTCCTCGCGCAGCCGGCGCCAGGCCCGGTCGAGGAACGCCGGTTTCTCGGCGGCCGGGACCACGTGCGAGGCGATCGGCGAGCGGCCCTGCGGGAGCTGGGACAGCGTGGAGGTCTCCAGATCGCCGTAGACGGTCATGGCCACGGTGCGCGGGATCGGGGTGGCGGTCATCACCAGCACGTGCGGCGGCTGCTCGGCCTTGGCGCGCAGCGCGTCGCGCTGCTCCACGCCGAAGCGGTGCTGCTCGTCCACCACCACCAGGCCGAGGTCGTGGAAGTCGACGCCCTCGTAGAGCAGGGCGTGCGTGCCGAGCACGATGCCGGCGCGTCCCTCGGCCACCTCGACCAGCGCCCGGCGCCGGGCCGCCGCGCCGAGCGAGCCGGTGACCAGCTCCACCCGCGTGGCGTCGTCGGCGGCGCCCAGCTCACCGGCCCGGCCGAGCGGGCCGAGCAGGTCGAGGATGCCCCTGTGGTGCTGGGCGGCGAGCACCTCGGTCGGGGCCAGCAGCGCGGCCTGCCCACCGGCGTCGACCACCTGCAGCATGGCGCGCAGCGCCACCACCGTCTTGCCGGAGCCCACCTCGCCCTGGAGCAGCCGGTGCATCGGGTGCGGCCGGGCCAGGTCGGCGGCGATCTCCCGCCCGACGACCTGCTGGCCGGAGGTCAGCTCGTACGGCAGCCGGGCGTCGAACGCGTCGAGCAGCCCGCCCGCCTTCGCCGGCCGGGCCCGCCCTGGGGACGCCGCCGCCCGCTGCTTGCGCTGCACCAGCGTGAGCTGCACGGCGAACGCCTCGTCCCACTTCAGCCGGCGGCGGGCCCGGTAGAGCGCCTCCTTGCTGGTCGGACGGTGGATCTCGCGCAGCGCGGTGCCGATGTCGGCCAGGTTGCGGGTGGCCCGCACGGTGGCCGGCAGCGGGTCCTCCGGCGGGGTGAACGTGTCGAGTACGACGCGGACGCAGCGGGCGATCACCCAGGTCGGGACCGCCGCCGCGGCCGGGTAGACCGGGATCAGCGCCCCGGCGAACTCCTCGACCTCCTCGTTTGCGGCCGCCTCGCCCTCGCCGCCCTCACCGAGCAGGACGTACTCCGGGCCGTTGAGCTGCCGCTTGCCCCGGAACTCGGTCACCTTGCCGGCGAACAGCCCCCACCGGCCGGGCCGCAGCTCCCGCTCCCGCCACGCCTGGTTGCCGAAGAACGTGCAGGTGAGTACGCCGCCGGAGCCGTCGCCGACGGTGACCTCCAGCAGGTTGCCGCGCCGCTGGCGCATCGGGCGCACCGCTGTGCGCTGCACCTGGGCGAGCACCGTGACCTGCTCCCCCACGTCGAGCGAGCGGATGTCGGTGTGCTCGCCGCGCTCGTCGTACCGGCGCGGGAAGTGGTAGATCAGGTCGCCCGCGGTGTGCAGGTCGAGATGCCCGGCCAGCGCCTTCGCGGTGCGCTCGCCGACCAGCTTCTTCAGCGGCGTGTCCACAGTGGCCGCCTCACCAGTCATTCGACCCCCACCAGGAGCGGATAGTGCGGCTGCCCGCCCTCGTACGCCTGCACCTCGACGAACGGCCAGGCCCCCTCGACGTGCGCGCGGACCCGGTCGGCCAGCCCGGCCGGCGCGTCGGCGCCGCAGAGCAGCGTGACCAGCTCGCCGCCACCGCCGAGCATCCGGTCCACCACAGCGGTGCAGGTGTCGACCAGATCCTGCCCGATCAGGTGCACCTCGCCCTCGACCAGGGCCAGCACGTCACCCGGGCGGGCCGGGCCGGCGACGGTGAGCGCCTCCCGGGCGGCGTGGCACACCTCGGCGTACCGGCAGGCGCCGGCCGCCTCGGCCATCGCGATCACGTCGTCCTCGAACCGCCGCTTCGGATCGCGTACGGCGAGCGCCGCGAGCGCCTGCACCGGCGAGCGGGTCGGCACCACGCTCACCTTGATGCCGAGGCCGTGCGCCTCCTTGGCCGCCGCGCTCGCCACCGACTGGGTGTTCGGGTCGTTCGGCAGCACCACCACCCGGGCGGCGCCGGTGGCCCGGATCGCGTCGAGCAGCTCACCGGTGGACGGGTTGGCGGGCACCACCACGGCGCCCTCGGCGGCGAACAGCTCCGCGATGCCCGCGCCGGTGGCCACCACCACGGCGGCCCGCCCGTCGGGCAGCGCCACCTGCGGCCCCGGTGCCGGCGCGGTCTGGTCGGCGAAGCGGGTCACGCCGATCCGGTGCGGGCGGCCGGCGACCACGCCCGCCTCGACCGCCGCCCCGATGTCGTTGACGTGCACGTGCACGTTCCAGGTGCCGGCGCCGTCGCCGACGATCGCCACGGAGTCGCCGAGCGCGTCCAGCTCGGCGCGCAGCCGGTTCACCGCCTCGTCGGTCGCGTCGAGCAGGTACTGCACCTCGTAGGCGTACGCGTCGGAGCCGCTCTCCCGCACGGCGGTGACCGGCGCGCGGCGGGCGGGCGGCGTGGACGCCGGCTGCCCCGGGCTCTCCCCCGTGATCACCTCGACGAGCGCGTCCAGCAACAGGCACAGGCCGCGCCCGCCGGCGTCGACCACGCCCGCGCGGGCCAGCTCCGGCAACTGCTCGGGGGTACGCGCCAGCGCGTGCGCCGCCGCCTCGGCGGCGGCCCGGGCCACGGCGCGCAGGTCGTCGCTGTCCGCCCGGCGGGCCGCGTGGGCCGCGGCGGCGACCACGCTCAGCAGCGTGCCCTCGACCGGCCGGGCGACAGCGGCGTAGGCGGCGGTGGTGGCGTCGGCCAGCGCGTCGGCGAGCTGCCGCCCGCGCACCGCGGGCACGGCGGCGAGCGTGTCGGCGAGGCCGCGCAGGATCTGCGAGAGGATCACGCCGGAGTTGCCGCGCGCCCCGAGCAACGCGCCCCGGGCCATCAGCCGCAAGGCGTGCCCGTGCGGGGTGTGCCCGTCGTCGGGAAGGGTGCCGAGATCCATGGCTAGGGCCTGCTGGGCCGAGGTGAACGTGAGCACCAGGTTGGTGCCGGTGTCGCCGTCGGGCACCGGGTAGACGTTCAGGTCGTCGATCTCGCCCTGGTGCGCCCGGAGAGCGGCCAGCCCGCTCGCGCACCAGCGGCGTACCGCTGCGGCGTCGAGGGTCTCCAGCACGTCGGGAAGCCTACTGGCGCACACCGACACGCGCCGGGGTCGTCCGCCGCGTGTCCGCCCCGGCCGACGGCCCGGCCGGGACGCCGGTACGCTGGGTGGGCTCGCGAAAGGGCCGGTTGGGCGTACCGACTGTCATCGGGTAACCTGACCAGGTTGCCCGGGCAGCGCCTGGCGGCGACCTCATGAACGTTTCAATCCCAGGAGTATCCCGTGGCTAGCGTGTGCGACGTCTGTGGCAAGGGGCCGGGCTTCGGCCACAACGTGTCCCACTCGCACCGGCGGACCAACCGCCGCTGGAACCCGAACATCCAGTCGGTGCGTACCCCGGCCGGTGGTGGCACCACCAAGAAGTTGCAGGTCTGCACCTCGTGCATCAAGGCCGGCAAGGTCACCCGCGCCTGACGCGGTAGCGCCACCGGAACATCGTCGGTCGCCGGCGGATCCCTTCGGGGTCCGCCGGCTTCTGTCGTGTCCCGGCGGTCCGTCGCCCGGTATCCACCGACCGCCCCCGCACCCCTGACCGACCGTACGGCGACCCGCTGGTACGAGCCGGTTAGGGTGCTGCTGCGCCGGCCGTCCGGTTCCGGCGCGAGCCGTGGGGAGGATGACCGGTGGACCTCGATCTGGGGCGCGAGCAACTGGTGGTGGTGGGCGCGTCGTTCGGCTCACTGAGCTGGTTCGACCAGGAACTGCCGCGCGGCAGCGTGGTGCTGGTCGAGGAGCCGGACGTGATCGCCCGCCGCGACCTGGCCCGGTTCGCCGAGCGGCTGCCGATGATCGGGCGCCTCGTCGCGGCCGAGTACCAGACCGGCTTCGACCCGGACGCCCTGCTCGCCCGTGAGCCGGGCCTCGCCGACGCCCGGCTGGTCCTGCCCGGCCTGGAGTACGCGGTCGGCGCCACCGCCCGGCTCGCCCAGCGGCTCGGCCTCCCCGGCGCCGGGGTCGAGGCCGCCGACGTCTTCTCCGACAAGCACCGGATGCGGCTGCTCGCCGACCGGATCGGCCTGGCCAACCCGGCGTACGAGCTGGTCGACGACCCGGCGCGGGCGGTGGAGTTCGCGCTGGCGCACGGCGGCCGGTGCGTGCTCAAGCCCACCCGCCGCTCGGGCAGCCTGGGCGTGCAGCTGATCACCGACCCGGCCGAGGTTCCGGCCCGCTGGGCGGCGAGCGCCGCCCCGCCCGACCCGGCCGAGGCCACCGGGCGCGGCCTGCCCACGGGTGTGCTGGTCGAGGAACTGCTCGTCGGCTCCGAGCACAGCGTGGAGCTGCTCGTGGCCGACGGCGAGGTGGTCTTCGCCAACGTCACCGACAAGCGGATCGCCGGCGGCCGCTACCCGGTCGAGACCGGCCACACCGTGCCGTCCGCGCTGCCCGCCGACGCGCACGACGCGCTGCGCGCCGCAGCGGTACGTCTCGCCGAGGCGGCCAGCTTCCGCAGCGGCATGCTGCACAGCGAATGGATCCTCGCCGACGGCGTGCCGACGCTCGTGGAGTGTGCGGCCCGGATGCCCGGCGACATGATCACCGCGCTCATCTCGATCGCCTACGAGCGGGACGTCATCGAGGCGTACCTGCGGATCCTGCGCGGCGAACGGCCGGCGCTGCCGGCGCGGGCGACCGGCGCCGCGGCGATCGAGTTCCTGATCGCGCCGCCCGGCCGGGTCACCGCCGTGGACGGCAGGCGCGACGCGCTGCGCGTGCCGGGCGTGCTCGACGTGCAGGTGGAGACGAAGGTCGGTCAGACAGTGCCGGAGCTGCTCTCCTCGGCGCACCGCAGCGGGCACCTGATGGCCTGGGGCGCCACCCCGGACGAGGCCGCGAACGCCGCCCGCCGCGCCGCGAGCGAGATCCGCATCTCGGTCGGCTAGAGCGTGCGGCCGTACGACAGGCAGCCCGGGGCGTCCTTGTAGAAGCCGAAGTTCGGGATCCGCTCGTAGCCGGCCGAGGTGTACATGGCGATCGCCTCGGGCTGCTTGTCGCCGCACTCCAGCACGATCCGCTTGCGGCCGTGGTCGCGGGCGGACCGCTCGACCGCGCCGAGCACCGAGCGGGCCACGCCCCGGCCCCGGGCCGCCGGGTCGGTGTACATCCGCTTCAGCTCGGCCGTGTCGCCGTCCTCGCCGTGGCTGCGCCAGCCGCCGCAGCCCACCGGCCGCCCGTCCAGGTAGGCGACGAGGAACGCGCCGTCCGGCGGGGTGAACTCGGCCGCGTCGACAGGGGTCTCGTCGCCGCTGCCGCCGTACCGGGCGCCGAGGTCGGCCAGCGCCGCCCGGATCAGCGCCTGCGACTCGGGCGCGTCGAAGCGCCGCTCCCGGATCTCGATCTCGCTCACCGTGCCAGGTTACGACCGCCGCCGGCCCCGGCCCGGCCCGGCGGCCCGGGGTCGGACGCAGATCACTCCGGGCCCGCTGGTCTCCCCGTCCGCCGGCTGTGCCGGCTATTCCGCCGTCCGGCGGCTGTACCGGTTATTCCGCCGTCCGGCGGAAGTGGTCCCAGCCGCGCGGGCCGCTGTAGGCGGCACCGTCGACGGTGATCCCGGTGCCGGCCGCCACCCGCCCGACCGGCCGCCAGCCCTCGGGCAGCGCGGCGTCCGCCGGGAACGTCGCCGCCAGCGCGTGGTCCTCGCCGCCGGCCAGGATCCAGGTGTACGGGTCGACGCCGAGCGCCTGCGCCGCGTCCCGCATCTGCCGGGGCACCTCGAACGCGTCGCGGCTCACGTCGATCGCCACGCCGCTGGCGGTCGCCACGTGCCCGAGGTCGGCCAGCAGCCCGTCCGACACGTCGATCATGGCGGTGGCCCCGGCCGCGGCGGCAGCGGGTCCGGCGGCGTACGGCACCTCGGGGCGGCGGAACGCCTCGACCAGCAGCCGGGGCGTGCGGAAACCCCGGGACAGCACGGTGTAGCCGGCCGCAGACCAGCCGGTGCGCCCGGCCAGCGCCACCACGTCGCCGGGGCGGGCGCCGGAGCGCACCACCGGGTCGCGGCCGGCCAGGTCGCCGAGCGCCGTCACCGCGACGGTGAGCGTCGGGCTGCCGGACATGTCCCCGCCGACCACGCTCGCGCCGACCAGCGCCGCCTCCGCGCCGAGCCCGTCGGCCAGTTCCTCGGCCCAGGCCGGGTCCAGCTCGGCCGGCATGCAGAGCGCGACCAGCAGCGCGGTCGGGGTGGCGCCCATGGCGGCGATGTCGGCGAGGTTGGCCGCCGCCGCCCGGTGCCCCACGTCCCGCGCCGACGACCAGTCGCGGCGGAAGTGCCGCCCCTCCACCAGCACGTCGGTCGAGGCGACCACCCGCCGGTCCGGTGCGGCCACCACCGCGCCGTCGTCGCCGGGGCCGAGCAGGCAGCTCTGTCCCTGCGCCAGCCGGGCGGTCACCCGGTCGATCAGGCCGAACTCGCCGACATCAGTGACAGTCATTCCGTCCCTCGCTCCGCTGCGTCGTTCCGCACGTCCCACCCCTGTCCGTACCGGCGTGTGCTCGCTCACCGCGTCCGACCGGCAACCGATAGGGATCACGGCCGCTCAGTACGGTAGTTTCACCCTTCGGGTCGCCCGGAGGCGACGGACGGAGGTCGAGTCGTGGTACAGGCGTACATCCTCATCCAGACCGAGGTCGGCCGGGCGCGTGACGTGGCCGGTCTGATCGCGGACCTGGCCGGCGTGGTACGGGTCGACGCCGTCACCGGGCCGTACGACGTGGTCGTGCTCACCGAGGCGAACACCGTCGACGAGCTCGGCAAACTCATCGTCAGCAAGGTGCAGATGGTGCCCGGCATCACCCGCACCCTCACGTGTTCGGTGGTGCGGCTGTAAGTGGACGAGAAGGACACCTCCCCCCGCCGGGACGGCGCCACCCGCCGTGCCGCGCTCTGGGCGACGCTCGTCGCGGTGCCGGTGACCGTGGCGGTCGCCGGGTTCACGTTCGCCAAGCTGGCCCCGGAGTCGCCGGACGCCGGGCCGAGCGCGTCGGCGAGCCCTCGGGCCCAGTCGAGCGCGCCGGTCGAGATGCCCGCCCCGGCGCTGGCCGAGCGCCCGACCGTCCTGTGCCGGGCCCTGATGTCGCAGCTCCCGGACAGCGTGCGTGACCTGACGCAGCGCCCGGTCACCGCGGGCCCGGAGCAGAACGCCGCGTACGGCGACCCGGCGCTGACGGTGGCCTGCGGCGGCAGCCCGGCGCAGTTCCCGCCCACCGACGAGGTGTGGAAGGTCAACCAGGTCTGCTGGCACGCGGCGCAGGAGGCCGACGCCACGGTGCTGACCACGGTCGACCGGGAGACCCCGATCCGGGTGCGGGTGCCGAAGTCGTACGAGCCGCCGTTGCAGTGGGTGACCTCGATCTCCGACACGATCGTCAGCTCGGTCCCCTCGGCGAAGCAGGCCCCCTCGGGCTGCTCCGCCTGACGCGCCCGGCCGGCCCAGCGGCCGGCGGGGCGCTACGGGCGGTCAGCGGCCGGCGCGGCGGTGCAGGGCGGTACGGATCAGCCGGTTGACCAGCTTCGGGTACTCCAGCCCGCTGGCCGACCACATCCGCGGGAACATCGACGTCGGGGTGAAGCCCGGCATCGTGTTGATCTCGTTGAGGTAGACGTCCATCTGCGGGGTCACGAAGAAGTCGACCCGGGCCAGCCCGGAGCAGTCGAGCGCGGTGAAGGCCCGGGTGGCGTAGTCGCGCACCTGCCGGGCCACCGGCTCGGGCAGGTCGGCGGGCACGTCGTACTCGCAGACCTCGTCGGCGAAGATGTACTTGGCCTCGAAGTCGTACCAGTCGCGGTCGCCGATCATCCGCACCTCGGCCAGCACGGAGGCCTCCGGCGCGCCGCCGGCCTCGCCCTCCAGCACGCCGCACTCGATCTCGCGGCCGACCACGGCGCCTTCGACGAGCACCTTGCTGTCGATCTCGCGGGCGGTGACGAGCGCGGCGTCCAGGTCCGCCCAGTCGTCGACCTTGGTGATGCCGAACGAGGAGCCGGCCCGGGACGGCTTGACGAAGACGGGCAGCCCGAGGCGCTCCTTGTCCTCGTCGCTCAGCGACATCCCGGCGCGCAGCACCGCGTACGGGCCGACCGGGATGCCCTCGGCGGCGCAGAGCTTCTTGGTGAACTCCTTGTCCATGGCCGCGGCGGAGGCGAAGACGTTCGCGCCGACGTAGGGGATGTCGGCCATCTCCAGCATGCCCTGGATCGTGCCGTCCTCCCCGTACGCGCCGTGCAGCACCGGGAAGACCACGTCCACGTCGGCCAGCGCGACCGGCCCCTGGGCCGGGTCGAGCACCATCAGGCCGCCGACGGCGGGATCGGCGCGCAGCACCAGCTCGGCGCCGGAGCCGGCGGTGATCTCGGGCAGCTTGCGGTCGGCGATGGCGAGCCCGCTCGGGTCGCCGCTGGCGAGCACCCACTGGCCCTGCCGGGTGATGCCGACCGGGACCACCTCGAACTCGTCCGGGTCGAGCGCGGCCAGCACGCTGCCGGCGCTGACGCAGGAGATGCCGTGCTCGGGGCTGCGGCCGCCGAAGACGATCGCCACACGGGTCTTGCCTGGGGTGGTCATGGTCACCTCATCGTTCGCGACTGCGGCTGGCCGTGCTCGCCGGTGGCGCTCACCCGACTGACCTTACTGTGCGTTGCCGCAAGCGGTGGTCGTTACCCGGGGAGACGCGGAGTCGCGTGGCAAACGGTCAAGGAGACCTATACAGGGAGTAACGGAACGGTGCGCGTCAGAAGGCCGGGTGCCGGGGCCGGCGGCCCACCGCGATGACCTTCACCCGCTGCCGGCCGGCCCGCACCATGCCCAGCGCCATGAACGCGCCGGCGATCCGGTCGGCCGCCTCGCGGCTGCTCGCGCCGACCACCTGACGGCGGCGTTCCGGGCTGGTCCGTTCGTCACGGCGGGCACCGTCCGGTGGACGCACGTCGGTCAGGACCACGAGGAACCTGGTCACCGCGGAACCCCTCCCGTCTCGTGGACCGGCAGGGGCACGCGGCGGTCGGATCGTGGGGGAGTGAAAAATCCGACCACCGCGCGCCCCATCCCCTCCGGTCGCTCACCGCCACCGTCGCCACGACAACCGGCGGTGAGGACGCCGTCACACATTGACAGGTTCACCGGCGTGAATGCAACTCTCATCGACTTTCTCTCATGCCCACGTTCCCACGGGATGTGCGACTATCGATGCATGGCGCCGAAGACCGCCCGGGCCCGACGGCTCGGCATCGCCCTGCGGACCCACCGGGAGGCCGCCGGCCTCACCCTGGAGGCCGCGGCCGACGAGATCAACAGCACCCGGAGCACGCTGTCCCGTTACGAGAACGCGCAGACGCTCGTCAGTCCCGCCACCGTGCGCGCGCTGCTCACCAGCTACGGCGTGGGCCCGGCCGACATCGCCGCGGCGGTGCAGCTGGCGAAGGACGCCCGTAAGCCGGGCTGGTGGGTGTCCTATTCGTACCTGCTGGACCAACGCACCATCGACTTCATCGCGCTGGAGGCCGAGGCCACCGGCATCGCGAACTTCGAACCGTCGGTGGTGCCCGGTCTGCTCCAGACCGCCGACTACATCCGCGGGGTGATGCGCGGCGGGCCGCACACGCTCACCGACGAGCAGGTGGAGCAGCGGGTCCAGCTACGGCTGGACCGCCAGCAGCGGCTCTCCGGCGCAGAGCCGCCGATCCTCGACGCCATCATCGACGAGGGCGCGCTGCTGCGCCCGGTCGGTGACCGCTCGGTCATGTCCGGCCAGCTCCAGCACCTGCTGAAGATGGCCGAGCTGCCGAACGTCACGGTGCAGGTGATCCCGCTGGCCGCCGGCTACCACAGGGGCACCCGGGGATCGCTGCACATCCTGGAGTTCGCCGACCCGGAGGACCCGATCATCGCCTCGGTGGAGACAGTCGCCGGGCAGATGGTCCTCGACCGGCCGGGTGACCTGCGAACCTGCGCCAAGATCATGGAGCACCTGCGGACCGTGGCGCTGAGCCCGGCGGCCAGTCGGGACCAGCTCCTCCGCCTGCTGAACGAGAGGTGACCAGATGAACGGCACGAACCACACGACCCCCACACCGGCCCGCTGGCGCAAGAGCAGCCACAGCGGCGACGAGGGCGCGTGCGTGGAGATGGCGCCGCTGACCGGCGCGGTGGCGGTCCGCGACTCGAAGGACCCGGCCGGCCCGGTGCTGGTGTTCCCGCCGCACGCCTGGGCCGCGTTCACCGCGGCACCGCCGCGCGCCTGACCGGCTGAGCGGCCCGTCAGGCGACGGCGTCAGCCGAGCGGGGCGGCGGCGGTGACGATGCCGCGCACCGCCTCCAGCGCCGCGATGGCCACCCCGCGCGCGCCGGCCATGTCCCGGTCCGGCACCAGCGCGAAGGTGGCCACCGCCCGCTGCTCCTCCCGGAGCACCGTGTGCTCGGCGACCGCGGCGAGGAACCAGTCCCGGAACTCCGGCGCCGCCTCCACCACACCCCCGCCGACGAAGTAGGCGTGCGGGTCGGTGAAGTTCGCCGCGATGGTGAACAGCCGGCCCAGCGCCTTGGCCTGCTGGGTGAACACCAGGCGGGCCAGCGGGTCGCCGCGTTCGCCGTAGCCGCGCAGCAGCTTCGCCGCCCGGTCCGGCTCCTCCGCCGCGAGCGGATGCTCCGGATGCCGGGCCAGCCAGTACGGCAGCAGGTTGCGCCGGATCGCGGTGAGCGAGGCGACGCTCTCCGCGTCCCCGGTGAAGCCGCAGGCGCAGACCGGCGCCGCCTGGTCCGGCTCCACCAGTCCGTCCAGCGGGATGTGCACGTGCCCGAACTCGCCGGCCATGCCGGCCGCGCCGCCGACCACCCGGCCGGACTCCACCACGCCGCCGCCGAGCCCGGTGCCGACGATCGCGGACACCGACGACCGGGCCATCGCCTCGGTGCCGAAGTGCACGTGGTGGGCGTAGAGGGCGGCGGCGTTGCCGTCGTTGGCGTACACCACGGGCAGGCCCAGCCGCCGTTCCAGGGCGGTGCGCACGTCGAAGCCCCGCCAGGCGGGCTGGGAGAAGTTCGTCGAGCCGCGGGACGAGATCACGCCGGTGGCGCTGGCCGGGCCGGGCGTGTCCAGCCCGACGGCGCGGACCAGGTCACGCGGTACGCCGGTGTGCGCCAGCACGCCGTCGAACGCCCGCGCGAGCGCCTCCACGGCCGCCTCCGGCCCGGCGCCGACCTCGCTCGGGATCTCCAGCAGCCCGTCCACCAGGAACCGACCGTCGACGGTCAGCACTGTGGCGTTGTCGCTCGTGCCCCCGTTGTCCAGCCCCACCACCACCGGCACACCTGCGCTGCCCACCGCCACCGCCTCCCGCCGCGCCTGACCCGAGGCTAGTTCCCGCCCGGCCGACCCGCCACGTCACCGCGAGGACTCCCCCGCCGCGGTCAGCCGGGGCGGCGGGCGGTGACCGCTGTGGCCTCCCGCTCCTCGTCGCGGACCACCGTCGGCTCCAGCCCGACGGCGGTGAACGCGGCGCACAGCTCCGGGGCCTGCGCGACGCTCGACTCGACCACGACGTGCCCGCCCGGGGCGAGCCACTCGGCCGCGCCGGAGGCGACCCGGCGCAGCACGGCCAGGCCGTCAGTGCCGCCGTCCAGTGCCACCGGCGCCTCGTACAGGCGCGCCTCGGCCGGCAGCGAGGCCACCGCGGCGGTCGGCACGTACGGCGCGTTGGCCACCACCAGGTCCAGCGTTCCGCGGCGGCCGGCCGGCAGCCCGTCGAACAGGTCGCCCTGGTAGACCGGAACGCCGAGCGGTTCGAGGTTGCGCCGCGCGCAGGCCACCGCCACCGGGTCGATGTCGGCGGCGGCCAGCCAGCGGGGCGTCAGCCGTTCGTGCAGCACCACGGCGGCGGCGCCGGAGCCGCAGCACAGGTCGAGCACCACCGGTGCCGGCCCGGCCAGCGCCGCCGCCGCGTCGACGAGCAGCGCGGTCCGGCCCCGCGGCACGAAGACCCCCGGGTGGACGGCGATCCGCCGGCCGCAGAACTCGGCCCAGCCGAGCAGGTGCTCCAGCGGCAGGCCGGCGACGCGACGGTCGACGAGCCGGGTCAGCGACTGCGCGGAGTCGGCGGCGGCGATCAGCAGTTCCGCCTCGTCCTCGGCGAAGACGCAGCCGGCGGCGCGCAGCCGCCGGACGAGGGCCGGACGATCGGGGGTGAACACGGTGGATGCCATGGCAAGCCTTTCGGGAAGCGCTCGTCGGCGCCCCCGGCGTCGCCTCAGCCCCGAAGCGACGCGGACTCGGAGGGAGCGCCGGTCCTCTGCTGGTGGATCGGACTCACCTCCTCGGGTCGGGGCCGCACGGGCCGTGGCTGCCCGTCACCTTAGCCCAGTGGCCGTCACGCCGTCAGCCCGCCGCGTCGAGCGCCGCCGTCACGTCGGCGAGCAGGTCGTCGGTGTCCTCGATGCCGCAGGAGAACCGCACGAAGCCCGGCGTCGTGTCATCGCCCCACTGAGCGCGCCGGTCGGCCGTGGTGTGCAGCCCGCCGAACGAGGTGGCCGCGGCCACCAGCCGGGCGGCGCCGAGGAACCGGGCCACCCGGCGCTCGTCGCCCAGGTCGAACGAGAGCACACCCGGTACGCGCCGCATCTGGGCCGACGCGACCGGGTACGCCGGGTCGTCCGGCCGTCCGGGCCAGCGCACGCCGGTGACGTCCGGGCGGGCCGCGAGCAGGTCGGCCAGCGCCCGCGCGTTCGCGGTCTGCCGGGCCAGCCGCAGGTCGAGCGTGGCCAGCGAGCGGTGGGCCAGCCAGCAGTCGAACGCGCCCGGCACCCCGCCGGTGGCGTTGCGCCAGGCGGTCGCCGCGTCCCGCAGCCCGGCGTCCCGGGTGGCCAGGTAGCCCAGCAGCAGGTCCGAGTGGCCGGTCAGCGCCTTCGTGCCGGAGGCGACCACCACGTCCGCGCCGAGGTCCAGCGGGCGCTGCCCGAGCGGCGTGGCGGTGGTGTTGTCCACCGCCACCAGCGCGCCGGCGGCGCGTGCGGCGGCGGCCACCGCCGGAACGTCGGCGACGTCCAGGCCGGGGTTCGCCGGGGTCTCCAGCAGCACCAGCCGTACGCCGTCGAACGACGGGTACGGCCCGGCCGTCGGCACGAGCACCACACGTACGCCGAGCTGTTCCAGCGTGTCCGAGGCGAACGAGCGCACCGAGAAGTAGCCGTCGGCGGGCAGCAGCACCGTGTCGCCGGGGCGCAGCACTGTCAGCAGCAGCCCGGTGATGGCGGCCTGGCCGCTGGCGAAGACCCGGCAGTCGCCGCCCTCCAGCTCGCCGATCGCCGTCTCCAGCAGCCGCCGGGTGGGGTTGTCGGGCCGCCCGTACCCGTCCACCGCCGCCGACGGGCCGCGCTCGGGGTCCAGGTGGTACGGCGCGGCGAAGACCGGGCCGGGCAGGAACGGCTGGCCGGGTGCCGCGTCCGGCAGGCCGGCGTGCACGCTGCGCGTGCCGTCGCCCCAGTCCTCGTTCGTCATCCCGGCTCCGCTCACTCGTACGACTCGGGCTTGGCGGTACGGCTCATCAGCGCGTCCACCGCCAGGCGCGGATCCATCCCCTCGTGGCAGATCCGCTCGATCTGCTCGGTGATCGGCATCTCGACGCCGTGCGTCCGGGCCAGGTCGCGGATGGCCAGGCAGCTCTTGACGCCCTCGGCGGTCTGCCGGGTGGCCGCCTGGGCCTGCTCCAGCGTCTCGCCCCGGCCCAGGTGCTCGCCGAAGGTGCGGTTGCGGGCCATCGGCGACGAGCAGGAGGCGACCAGGTCACCCATGCCGGCCAGCCCGGCGAACGTGATCGGGTCGGCGCCGAGCGCCACGCCCAGCCGGGCGGTCTCGGCCAGGCCGCGGGTCATCAGCATGGCCCGGGTGTTGTCGCCGAAGCCCATCGCGGTGGCGATGCCGTACGCCAGCGCGATCACGTTCTTCACCGCGCCGCCCAGCTCGCAGCCGATCACGTCGTCGTTCGTGTACGGGCGGAAGTACGGCGTCCGGATGGACGCCTGCACCAGCGCGGTCCGGCGGCTGTCGGTGCCGGCGACCACAGTGGCGGCCGGCTGCTCGGCGGCGATCTCCGGGGCCAGGTTGGGCCCGGAGACGACCACCACCCGGTCGGCGGGCACCCCGGCGGTCTCGGTGATCACCTGGCTCATCCGCTTGGTGGTGCCCAGCTCGATGCCCTTCATCAGCGACACGAGCGTGGCGTCCGGCGCCAGGTACGGCGTCCAGTCGGCGAGGTTGCCGCGCAGCGTCTGCGAGGGCACCGAGAGCACCACCACCTCGGCCCCCTCGATCGCCTCGGCGGCGTCGCCGGTGGCTGTCACCCGCTCGGGCAGGCGGATCCCCGGCAGGTACTCCGGGTTGTGCCGCCCGGTCCGGATCGCCTCGGCCACTGCGACCCGGCGGGCCAGGACCGTCACGTCCCGCCCGGCGTCGGCGAGGATCTTGGCGAACGCGGTCCCCCAGGAACCGGCGCCCAGCACGGCGACGTGCCCGCTCATTCGGTGACCTCCCGGGTGCCGGTGCGGGCGGGCCGCTGCCAGAGCGGCGGTGGTGTGCCGCCGCGGATCTCCGCGACCAGATCCCGGATGCGCAGCATGATGGTGTCCGTCATCTCCTCCAGGATCGGCCGGGTCGGCGTGGCGCCGGCCCAGCGGCTCAGGTCCACCGGCGGCCCGGCGATCACCGTCACCGGGGTACGCGGGCGCAGCCCGAACCGGGCCGTACGCGGGTCGAACATCCGTTCCGGGCCGACCATCGCGATCGGGACCACGGGGGCGCCGGTGGCCAGCGCCAGACGGGCCGCGCCGGTCTTGCCCTTCATCGGCCACAGGTCCGGCTCCCGGGTGGTGGTGCCCTCCGGGTAGATCACCACGGCGCCGCCCTCGGCCAGCGCGGCGACGAGCTTGTCGAGCGACTTGACCGCCTCGACGGTGCCCCGCTCGACCGGGATCTGCTGGCAGCGGTGCAGGATCCAGCCGACCACCGGCACCCGGAACACGCTGGCCTTGCCGAGGAAGCGCGGCCAGCGCCCGGCGTCGTAGATGTAGTGCGCGACCACGAGCGGGTCGGCGTGCGAGATGTGGTTCGGCACGAGGATCACGCCGCCGTCGCGGCGCAGGTGCTCCATGCCCCGCCAGGTGCGCCGGGTCCAGACCGTCATCAGCGGCTTCACCAGCACCACGGCGAGTCGTCGCCAGAACCCCAGCCTCCGCCGTGCCACAGTGCCTCCTCGATCCGCCCACGCGCCCCGGCACAGAATCATGCCTGTTCGCCCCCGCTGCGGCCAGTGCGGGTACCGGCGCTCCCGCTGGCAGGATGGTCGGCGTGTCTGAGGCCCGCTGGACCGTGGTGATGCCGGTGAAGCGCCTTCCGGCGGCGAAGAGCCGTCTGCGGGGCGCGCTGCCCGGCGTACCCCATGAGGAGCTGGCACTGGCCCTGGCGGCCGACACGCTGCGCGCGGTGCGGGCGTGCCCGGCGGTGGCCGGGGTGCTCGTGGTCACCGACGACCCGCGGGTGGCCGCGGCAGCCGGCGCGGCGGGCGCCCGCGTCGCCGCCGACCCCGGCGGCGGCCTGAACGCGGCGTTCCGGCACGGCGCGGCGGTCGCCGGGCCGCGCGCCGCCGTGGCCGGCCTGACCGCCGACCTGCCCGCGCTGCGACCGGCCGACCTGGCCGCCGCGCTGCGGGCCACCCAGGGGGTACGCGGGTTCGTGGCTGATGCCCCGGGCGGAGGCACAGTGCTGCTCGCCGCGCCGGCCGGTGCGCCGCTGGCGCCGCAGTTCGGGCCGGGCTCGGCCGCGGCCCACGCGGCGAGCGGGGCGCTGCCGCTCGCCGGGGAGTGGCCCAGCCTGCGCCGGGACGTGGACACCCCGGCGGACCTGGCCGACGCCGCCGGGCTGGGCGTGGGCCCGCGCACCGCCGTGCTGCTGGCCCGGGTCGCCGGAGCGGTCCGGTACGGTGCTGGCATGCAGGGGACGGTGGCCACCTACGACGCGTCGACCCGCAGCGGCGTGCTGCTGCTCGACGACGGCACCGAGCTGGCGTTCCCGGCCCGCGCGTTCGACGCCTCCGGGTTACGGCTGCTCCGATTGGGGCAGCGTGTCCGGATCGAGCGGGACGCCGACGGCGAGGTGGTCCGGGTGACCTTGCCGACGATGGCGTGAACAACCTGGCCCGAGTTCATTTTCCGTTCACCCTTATCGGGGAATCATGAGGTGGTGAGCACCCCTCGCGAGCACCCCGACGGCCCGCCGCCGATCCTCGACCCCGGCACGCCCAGCAACGGCCGCCCCACCCGCGGCCCGGACGGGCGGTTCCGCCAGACCCGGCCCCCGGAGGAGCGCCTCGGCGCCGACCCGGACGCGGCCGGCGCGACCGGCCTGGACGAGCCGCTCGACCCGGTGGAGGGCCCCGGCCCGGCCGGCGAGACCGCCGCGGACGCCGGTCCGCCGACCGCGCCGCCGCTGCCGGAGGACCGCTTCCTCAACCGGGAGCTGTCGTGGCTCGACTTCAACGCCCGGGTGCTGGCGCTCGCCGAGGATCCGCGCACCCCGCTGCTGGAACGGGCGAAGTTCCTGGCCATCTTCGCCAGCAACCTGGACGAGTTCTACATGGTCCGGGTCGCCGGGTTGAAGCGGCGGCTCTCCGCCGGCCTGCCGGTACGCGGCGGCGACCGGCTGCCGCTGCGCACCCAGCTCGACCTGATCACCGAGAAGGCCGCCGGCCTGGTCGCCCGGCACGCCACCTGCCTGGTCGACGACGTGCTGCCGAAGCTCGCCGCCGAGGAGATCCGCATCCTGCGCTGGAGCGACCTGGACGACGCCGAGCGGGAGCGGCTGCGCACCTGGTTCCGGGAGCACATCTTCCCGGTGCTCACCCCGCTGGCGGTCGACCCGGCGCACCCGTTCCCGTACATCTCGGGCCGGTCGCTGAACCTGGCCGTGTCGGTGCGCGACCCGGACGGCGGCTCGGAGCTGTTCGCCCGGGTCAAGGTGCCGAACAACGTGCCCCGGTTCGTCCGGGTGCACCGCGACCAGCAGGGCGTGCGGTTCCTGCCGGTCGAGGACCTCATCTCGGTGCACCTCGGCCAGCTGTTCTCCGGCATGCAGGTGGTCGAGTGCCACCTGTTCCGGGTGACCCGCAACGCCGAGGTGGAGGTGGACGAGGACCGCGACGAGGACCTGCTCCAGGCGCTGGAACGGGAGCTGGCCCGGCGCCGGTTCGGCCCGCCGGTACGCCTGGAGGTCGCCGCGTCCATCTCCGACCACATGCTGGAGCTGCTGGTCCGCGAGCTGGACATGGACGGCCACGACGTGCTGCGGGTCCGCGGCCTGCTCGACCTGTCCGCGCTCTGGCAGGTGTACGGCGAGGCCGACCGGCCCGACCTGAAGGACCCGTCGTTCGTGCCGGCCACCCATCCGCGGCTGGCCGAGGGCGAGGTGCCGCGCAGCGTCTTCGCCACGCTGCGCGACGGCGACGTGCTGGTGCACCACCCGTACCACTCGTTCGCGACGAGCGTGCAGCGCTTCGTCGAGCAGGCCGCGGCCGACCCGAACGTGCTCGCCATCAAGCAGACGCTCTACCGCACCAGCGGCGACTCCCCGATCGTGGACGCGCTGGTCGACGCGGCCGCCGCCGGCAAGCAGGTGGTGGTGCTGGTCGAGCTGAAGGCGCGCTTCGACGAGGTGGCGAACATCGGCTGGGCGCGCACGCTGGAACGGGCCGGCTGCCATGTGGTCTACGGCCTGGTGGGGCTCAAGACGCACTGCAAGACCGCGCTGGTGGTACGCCAGGAGGGCAACCAGATCCGGCGCTACTGCCACATCGGCACCGGCAACTACCACCCGAAGACGGCCCGGCTCTACGAGGACTTCGGCATGCTCACCGCCGACCCGGAGATCGGCGCGGACCTGACCGACCTGTTCAACGTGCTCACCGGCTACAGCCGGCAGACCGCGTTCCGGCGGTTGCTGGTGGCGCCGCAGGGCATCCGCAGCGGCCTGATCGAACGCATCGACCGGGAGATCGAGCACGTCCGGCTGGGCATGCCGGGACTCGTGCAGTTCAAGGTGAACTCCCTGGTGGACGAGGAGATCACCGATGCGCTCTACCGGGCGTCGCGGGCCGGCGTGCACGTGGACCTGCTGATCCGGGGCATGTGCACGCTGCGGCCGGGCGTGCCGGGGCTGTCGGAGAACATCCGGGTCCGCTCGATCCTCGGCCGGTTCCTGGAACACTCCCGGATCTTCCGGTTCGGCAACAACGGCGACGCCGAGTTCTGGATGGGCTCGGCCGACCTGATGCACCGCAACCTGGACCGCCGGGTCGAGGCGTTGGTGCAGGTGAGCGACCCGGTGGCCCGGGCCGAACTGGACCACGTCCTCACCGCCGCGTTCGATCCCGACGTGGACGCGTTCGAGCTGGCCGCGGACGGCACCTGGCACCGGCGTACCGGCGACGGCGACGTGCGGCTGACCCACCTCCAGGATCTGTTGCTGCGGCGGGTCGGCGGCCGGGCGGACTGACCGGGCCGTGGCGCGTGCCGGGCGGGCATACGGTGAGCGGGTGAGCGACGACGAACCGGTACGGATCCGGGCCGCGGGCGGCGTGGTGTGGCGCCCGGGTCCGGCCGGCGTCGAGGTCTGCCTCGTGCACCGCCCCCGGTACGGCGACTGGTCGCTGCCGAAGGGCAAGCTGGACCGCGGCGAGCACCCGCTCGTGGCGGCCGTCCGCGAGGTGGCCGAGGAGTCCGACGTCCGCGCCGTGCCGCAGGTACGCCTGCCCACCGTCCGCTACCGCAGCGAGGGTCTCGCCAAGGCGGTCGACTACTGGTCCATGCGGGCGGCCGGCACCGGCGGTTTCCAGCCCGGCACCGAGGTCGACGACGTGGCCTGGTTCCCGGTCGACGACGCGGTACGCCGGGTCAGCTACCCGCACGACGCCGAGGTGATCGCCGCGTTCGCGGCGCTGCCGCCGGTCACCGCCACGGTGCTGCTGGTCCGGCACGCGCACGCCGGCAAGCGCGGCACCTGGACCGGCCCGGACCACGGCCGCCCGCTCGACGAACAGGGGTGGGCGCAGGCACGGGCGCTGGTCCCGCTCGTCGCGCTGGTCCGCCCGGCCCGCCTGTTCTCCGCCTCGGCCCGGCGCTGCGTGCAGACGCTGGACCCGGCGGCGGCCCGGCTGGACCTGCCGATCGAGGTCTGCGGCGACTTCGACGAACCGGCGCCGGGCCAGCAGGTCGAGGAGTGCGCGCTCGCTGCCGCGGCCCGGCTGACCGCGCTGGCGCAGGCCGCCGGGACGGTGGTCGTGTGCAGCCAGGGCAAGGTGATCCCGGGCGCGCTGGAACGGCTCACCGGCCGCGTGGACGAGGACTTCACCACCGCCAAGGGCGGCGGCTGGCTGCTGCCGTTCGCCGGTGACCGGCTGGTCCTTCCCGACCGGTTGTGAGGCGGGCCGCGGCCGCGCGGCGGGTACCGGTTGTCCGGCGGCTCAGGGCAGCGTGACGGTGAGCGTCACCGGGAGGTGGTCGCTGGCCTCGGTGCGCGGCGCGCGTACCTCGGTGGCGGTCAGGCCCGGCGACACGAAGACGTGGTCGATCTGGGTGCGCGGATCGTCGGCCGGGCTGGTCCGCAGCGGCCGGGCCGCGGCCAGCGCGTCCACCAGCCCGGAGCGGGTGAACTCGGCGAACGCCGGGTCGTCCGGCTCGGTGTTCAGGTCACCACCGAGCACCAGTGGACGGCCGTTCGCGTACCGGCCGGCGAACGCGGCCACCTCGCCCGCCTGCTCGACCGGATCCCGGCCGGGCGGCGGTTGCAGGTGCGTGGCCACCACCGCCAGTTCCCGGCCGCCGAGGTCGAGCGTGACGCCGAGGGCCTGCGCCCCGGTCGGCGCGCCGTGTGCGGTCAGCCGCCGGGTCTGCCCGGAGCGCATCGGGAAGCGGCTGAGCACCGCGTCGCCCCAGACCGGGTCGGCGGCGGGCGCGAAAACGTACGGCATCCCCAGCCGCGCGGCCACCAACGCCAGCGTGTCGTGGCCGCCGTTGAGCCACCAGCCCCGGTCGACCTCGCTGAGCAGCACCACGTCCGCGCCGCGCAGCTCCCGGGCCACCGCGTCCACGTCCAGCCGGCCGTCCAGGCCGAATCCCATCCGGATGTTGTACGCGGCCACGCGTACCGCCGCCGGTGTCGTGGTGGCCCGGGCCTGCGCGGGCGGCACGTGCAGCACGGCGGCGAGCCCGGCCAGCGCGGTGAGCCCGGCCAGGGCCGCGACCCGGACCGTTGCGGGCAGCGCCGGGCCGGCTGATGCCGCACCGGACGGCGTCGGCCCGGGGCGGAGAGGTGCCGTAGCCGCCACCAGAGCCACCAGGACGGCCGTGGCGACCGGAGCCCAGCCGTTGGGGTACCCCAGGTCGTAGGCGGCGTAGTAGGCCACCGTGGCCACCGCGAACACCAGCATGCCGAGCACCGACCCCCACCCG